>JBGPQQ010000007.1:0-19201 GCA_041489115.1 Vicinamibacteria bacterium
GATCGCGGTGCCGATGGGCTTCGGCAAGGGCCGGCTGCCGACGTCGCTGCAGCTCCTCGGCCGGGCCTTCTCCGAGGAGACGCTCGTGGCCCTCGCCGCCGCGTACCAGGAGCTGACCGACTGGCACCGCCAGAGGCCGCCGACGTGACCGCCCGCATCGTCCTGAGTTGGAACCGACGGCTCGCCAGTCGCCAGGGGCGAGGACCAGCCACGGTGATGTGCGGCCAATTCACGGCCGGGGCCAGGTTCTCGGCAGGAGCTCTAGGCCCGCTCCTCGAAACGCCAGAGGCGTTCCCTGCCGTCGCCGACGGGCACGCCGCGGATCGCGACCCCGAAGGCCTGCCCGGCCGCCTCGCTCTCCAGCACCTCCGTCGGCGAGCCGGCGGCCGCGATCCGGCCGTCGTCGAGGAGCGCCATGCGCGGCGCCCAGGTCGCGGCCCGTGGCAGGTCGTGGATGACGGCGAGGACGGCGACGCCGGAATGCCGCACGTCGTCGAGCACGCGGAAGAGGTGGAGCTGGTGGCGGACGTCGAGGTGGGCCGCCGGCTCGTCGAGGAGGAGCACCGCCGGCTCCTGCGCGAGGCCCCGCGCGAGCGAGGCGAGCTGCCGCTCTCCGGCGGAGAGCGTCCCGAGCGGCCGCCGCGCGAGGTGCTCGATCTCCGTCTGGCGGAGCGCGCGCGCCACCGCCGTCCGGTCTTCGGCCGTGAGCGGGGCGAGCGCCCCGCGGTGCGGGTAGCGGCCCAGGGCCACCCGGTCCTCGACCGCGATGCGGTCGGGGGCCTCGTCCTCGGCCGCCACGAGGGCCACGCGCCGCGCGAGGCCCGAGCGTGGCCAGCTCGCGAGCGAGCGGCCTTCCAGGAGGACCTCGCCCCGCGCGGGGGGAAGGAGGCCCGCGAGCGCCCGCACGAGGGTGGACTTGCCCGCCGCGTTCGGGCCCACGAGGGCGAGCCCCTCGCCCGGTCGCAGCGCGAGGTCCACGCCCCGCAGCACGCTCCTTCGGCCGCGCTCGACCCACAGCCCACGCGTCTCGAGAACGGCGCTCACCCGCGTCCCTCCTGTCCCCGCAGCGCGAGGAGGAAGTAGGGCGCGCCGACGAAGGCGGTGACCGAGCCGAGGGGCAGCTCCACGTACTGCCCGAAGGAGCGGGCAGCGAGGTCGGCCACCACCACGAGCACCGCCCCCGCGAGGAACGACGCCGGCAGCAGGTGGCGGCCCAGCGGCCCGACGAGCGCGCGCAGCGCGTGGGGCGCGACGAGGCCGACGAAGGGGACGGCCCCCGCCACCGCGGTGACCGGCCCCGCCACGAGGGCGCACAGGCCGAAGACCAGGATCCGCACGCCGTGCACGGGAAGGCTGAGCGCCGCCGCCTCCTCCTCCCCGAGGGAGAGGACGTCGAGCGGCCGGGCGAGGAGGAGGAGGGCGACTGCCCCGGGCAGCACGAACCCGGCGGCGAGCGCGAGGTGCTCGTAGCCGCGGCCCTCGAGCCCGCCGGCGAGCCAGAAGAGCACGGTGCGGACGCGGAACTCCTCGACGGCCACGAGCAGCACCGAGGTGCCGGCCGCGGCCAGCGCGCCCACCGCGAGGCCGGTCAGGAGGAGGCCCGAGAGCGTCGGCCGCCCGCCCGCGTGGGCGATCGCGTAGATGAGAAGCAGAGCCAGGAGGGCGCCCCCGCACGCCGCGAGGGGCATCGCGAGGAAGCGCTGCTGCGCCCAGCCGAGGTTCACGGCGAGGACCGCGCCGAGGGCCGCCCCGGGGCCGACCCCGAGGAGGCCGGCGTCGGCGAGCGGGTTGCGGAAGAGCGACTGCAGCGCGGCGCCCACGACCGCGAGGCCCCCGCCGACGAGCGCGGCGATGAGCACGCGGGGGAGGCGAACCGACCAGAGGATGACCTCGCCCATCTCCGGGAGCGGCGTCGGCCCTCCGAGCCCGAGGCGGGCGAGGGCCGAGCGGACGACGCCGCCCGCGGGCAGCGGGACGCTGCCGAGGCTCAGCGCGGCGAGGAGGGCGAGCGGGAGGGCGACCGCCAATGCGGCGAAGGCGAGGAGGCGGCGGTCGCGCTCGCTCACGGGAGCTTCGGCGGAGGCGTCGCCTCCGGCACGCGGGCCGGGTGGAGGCGCGAGGCGAGCCACCAGGCGGCGTCGGCCGCCCGGTCGGAGAGGGCGACCAGCAGGTGGTTCGGGATCTCGACGACCCTCTCCTCGCGGACGGCGCGCGTGCGGGAGAGGAGCGGATGCCGGAGCAGGGCGGTCGCGGCCCCGGACCCCTTCGTGACCAGGAAGACGTCGGGGTCGGCGGCGAACGCCTTCTCTCCGGCGAGGGGCACGATGCCGCGGAGGCCCAGCTCGCGGGCGACATTGGCGGCGCCGGCGGCCTCGATCAGCGAGCCGATGGCCGTCCCGACGCCGGCCGTGTGCGGGTCGGCCCAGTAGAGGACGCGCGGGTGCTTCGTTCCGTCCAGGCGGCGCCCGAGCTCGGCAAGCACGGCGTCGAAGCGCGCGGTGAGGCGCACGGCCGCCTCGGGCGCTCCCACCGCGCTTCCGAGGTCCACGATCGCGGCTCGGATCCCGGCGAGGGTGTCGAGACCGCTCATCCGGTGGTGGCGGAGCCCGGACTTCTCCAGGAGGCGCAGGAAGTCGGCGTCGGTGTACTCGGAGACGACGACGAGGTCGGGCCGGAGCGCGATGAGGCGCTCGAGGTCGGCGCGTGGCAGGCGAACGGCCGAGGCCGGCACCCGGCCCGCCACGTTCGACATGTCGGTGTCGTCGGCCCAGCGCGTGACCGCGACCAGCCGCCCCGGCGGCAGCATCTCGACGAGCAGCTCGTCGGCGGTCAGGTTGAGCGAGGCCACGCGGCGGGGCGCCTCGGCCGCGACAACGAAGGACGCAAGACCCAGCAGGACGGCCGCGACCACGACCAGCACCGATCGTCGCCGGGGAACGGGAACAGCCCCGGCGATGTGGGCCGCATCGATGCCAGGGGTCCCCGTTCGAGCGCCGGTCATGTCGTCGGCTCGAGCGGGGTCTGGCGCGATGCGGCCAATTCGCAGCAGGAGCTCGGTTCCCCGGCGTGCCGCGAGGGTGGCCGACAGGATCACGAACGGGACCTCAGGGACGACCCCCAACGGCGAGGCGCAGGCCGCCGCGGAGGGTGCGGCCGAGGGCGGGGTAGCCGAGCACGTCCTGGTACTCGGCATCGAGCAGGTTCTCGGCCACCGCGAACGCCTCCACCGGGCCGGCCACCCGGACGCGCAGCCGCGCGTCGAGGCGGGTGTAGTACGGGTTGCTGAAGAGCTGGTCGTCGGCGAGTCCCAGGCCCACGAAGTCGCTGTCCGCGCGCTTTCCGACCCGCATGAGCGTCGCTCCCGCGCTCCACCGCGGGAACGAGACCTGCGCGGAGAGCGAGCCCTGGTGCTCGGGCCGTCGCAGCAGCCGGCGCCCGGCCTCGTACACACGGTCGAAGTCGGTCGGGCTCTCGAGGATTTCCCCGTCGAGGTGCGTGTACTGGCCGAGGAGGTGCAGGTGCGGCGTCGGCCGCGCCTCGAGCGCCACCTCGACCCCCTCCGCCCGCGTCCGGGCCAGGTTCACGTAGGTGCCCGCGTAGGTGTTCCAGTCCACGACGGTGTACGCGATCTGGTCACGGTAGTCGTGGCGGAAGGCCGTGACCGACGCGCGCAGCCGGCTGCCGAAGAGGCGCTGCTCGAGACCGAGGTCGAAGGTCGTGCTGCGCTCGGGGTCGAGGTCGGGGTTGCCCTGCGCGAAGAAGGACTCGCCGTACGACTCGAGGAAGCTCGGCTCCTTGACGCCCATCCCCGCGCTCGCCCGCAGCGTGGTCGCGTCCTCGCCCCCGAGCACGCGCACGGCGAGGGCCGCGCGCGGCACCGCGTGCGTGCCGTAGGAGCCGTTTCTCTCGACGCGGCCGCCGACCGTCAGGTAGGCGCGGCTTCCCAGCAGCACCCGGTTCTGCGCGTAGGCGCCGAAGTTCGTGCGCTCCGGCCGCAGGAGCGCCTCGGCGCGGTCGCCGAGCGCGCCCGTCTCGTGCTCGACCTCGCCGCCCGCGGTCAGCAGGTGGCGCCCGCCGAGCGAGAGGTCCGCCTGGTAACCGGCCGCGAGCCGGGCGGTCTGGTTCTGGAAGCCGGCCGCGTTCGGGAAGTCGAAGAGGGGGTAGGCGCCGACGACGCCGTTCCACTCCGGGACCCACGGTCCCGAGTCGGCCGGGTTCAGCGAGAGCTGGTCGGTGCGCGCGTAGCCGAGGCTGAGCTGTTGCGAGAGGCGGGCCTCCGCCCGGCGCACCGAGGCCGAGACGACGAGATCCTGGCGCTCGAAGGAGGCGTCGAGGTCGGGCCGGCCGAAGGCGGTCGGCCCCGGCGTCCCCGTCGTGCTGTCGTCGAAGCGGACGACGCTCCGGGCCTCCGTGCGCGCATCGAGCTTCGCGCCGGCGGAAAACGCCGCCGCCGTCTGCGCGAAGCGACTGTTCGGCTGCTCGTTGTCCGTGGCCAGCCGCTGCACGCCTGCGTTCCAGTCGAAGCGGCCGCGGGCCCCCGACGTCGCCCCGAGCCACCGCTGCCAGCCGAAAGAGCCGCCCTCGGCCTCGGCCCGCAGCGAGGGCGACTCGCCCGGGCGGGCGCGCCGCGTCTGCAGGCTGATGACGCCCGCCAGGGCGTCGGTCCCGTAGAGGCTGCTGGCCGCGCCCCGGACCACCTCGACGCGCTCGAGCTCGAACGGCAGCGCGGTGCCGAAGTCGAAACCGCCGCCCGGCTGGTTCACCGGCACGCCGTCCACCAGCACGCGCGCGTAGCGCGACTCGCCGCCGCGGATGAAGACCGAGGCCTGGAGGCCCGTCTGGCCGGTGCGCGCGGTGGCGACACCCGGCACCTCCTGCAGGAGTGGCAGCAGCGACGGCGCCGCATGGTCGTCGATCCGCTCGCGGTCGAGCACGTCGGCCGCGATGCCGAGAGAGGAGAGCGTCGCCTCGCTGCGCGTGGCGCTGACGACGACGCGCTCGGCGACGGGCGCGGGGGCGAGAACGAGATCGAGACGAGCCTCGCCGGTGCCGACGGCGACGGTCGCGGGCTCGCGCAGCACGAGGCCGGGGGCGTCCACCGAGGCGTGGTACTCACCGGCGGGAAGCCCGGTGACCTGGAACGCCCCGTCGGGGCCGCTGGTCAGGCGGCGCGCGCCGGCCGGGCCATCGAGGGTGAGCGCCACGCCGGGCAGCGCGACGCCGTCGCTCGTGCGGACGACGCCTTCGAGCGAGCCGGCGGGACTCTCGGCTGCCGCCGAGGACGCCGCGAGGGAGAGGAGGAGTGAGATGACCAAGTGCTCCTTCACGCGAGAAGCCTCTAGCACGTCGGTCAGGGCAGGTTTCCTGGCTCCCGGGTCAGCGCCTCGCTCCCGACCTTCCCCGAGTCTCCTCGAGTGGCGGCGCCCTTCAGGCGCCTTATGGAGCGGGCTCGCCGGCTACAGTGGCGGGACCGCGCAGGCTTTCAACCTGCTTCCCTATTACCCTCCCGAAGCGGGAGGCACCCTGACGTTACGCGGAGGAGTCTGACAGCCCGCGGCGGCCGCTGTCAACGGTCGTTCCGGACGACCCGCACGACCTCGCCGTAGCCGGCGAGCACGACGTCGTTCGTGAGGAGGACGAGGGGCTCGGAGAGGCTCTGGGCCACGAGCATCCGATCGAACGGGTCCTTGTGGATCGGAGGCAGGCTCGCGAGCCCCTCGGCGTGGGTGCCCGAAACCGGCAGCTCGACGAACCCCATCTCGGCCAGGGCGGGACGCAGGAGCGCGACATCCGCCTTGAAGTCGGCCTTTCGCAACGCCGCCTTGAGCGCGATCTCCCAGAGGCTCGCGGCGCTGTAGAGCACTTCGTTCTCCGGGTCCTCCATCAACCGGCGTGCCTCCCGGGGCAGGCGGCGGCTGCTGGCCGCCGCCCGAAGGAGGAGGTGAGTGTCCACGAGCAATCGCATCAGTCGCCCTCGAAGGAGCGGCGCACGGCCTCCGGCAGGGGACGGTTGAAGTCGTCCGGGATCCGGAACCGGCCGTCGAGCACGCCCAGCCGCCGCTTGCGGCTCGTCCCCGCCAGCCGCGTCAGGCGCGCGACGGGCCGACCCGCCCGCGCGATGACGACGTCCCGCCCGCCCGCGGCCTCCTGGACGAGCTGCGAGAGCCGGGTCTTGGCCTCGTAGATGTTGACCTTCTTCATGGGAGCTAGTCTAGTTGGTCAGGTCAATCAGGTCAAGCGTCGAGCGCCTCCCACTCTCGCTTGACGCGCTCCATGAGGGCCTCGTAGAGACGTACGATAAGTCGTACGATCTTGGTGAGGAGAGGGGATGACGACGATGAGCGCGAGCGAGGCCCGGGCGCGGCTCTACGGCCTTCTCGACGAGACCGCAGAATCGGGAGAGCCCATCCAGATCACGGGCCGCCGGCACAACGCCGTGCTCGTCTCCGAGGCGGACTGGCGGGCGATCCAGGAGACCCTCTACCTGCTGTCCGTCCCGGGCATGCGGGAGTCGATCCGCAGGGGCCTGAAGACTCCCGTCCGGAAGTGCTCGACCGAGCCAGGCTGGTGAGCAAGGGCTGGCGCGTCGTCTACACGCCGCAGGCGCAGAAGGACGCCCGAAAGCTCGCCGGATCCGGCTTACGCCCCCGCGCGGAAAAGCTCCTCGACGTCCAGGTGCACGACCCATTCGAGACGCCACCCCCCTTCGAGAAACTCCTGGGCGACCTGGCCGGGGCGTACTCGCGCCGGATCAACATCCAGCACCGCCTCGTCTACCAGGTCCTGGAGAAGGAGCGCGTGGTGAAGGTCCTACGTCTGTGGACCCACTACGAGTGACGGCCCCGCGTCGTCAGCCCTTCGGGCGCGTCAGCTCCTCGGCCGCCTTCGCGTGCAGGCCTTGGCCCGGCGCGCTCGCAGAGTCAACGGAAGTGTTGCGACAGCGGTGACAACGGAGGGCTCAACACCTCCGCAGAGAGACAACGAGCGGAAGGCGGGGGCCAGGGGTTCGTACGGCGCTGCCCAGAATGGATAAAATAAGTGTTTGTGACGAAAACGAAGGTCGCCATCATCGGTGGTGGCATCTCGGGGCTCTCCGCCGCCTACGCGCTCCACAAGCGCCAGGTCCCCTACCTCCTGCTCGAGGCGGGGCCGAGCCTCGGCGGCGTGATCCGGACCGAGACCCGGGACGGCTTCCTGCTCGAGGGCGGCCCGGACTCGATGCTCGCCCAGAAGCCCGAGGGCATTGCCCTCTGCCGCGAGCTCGGCCTCGGCGATCGCCTCGTGCCCACGAACCCCGACCTGCGCTCCGTCTACGTCCTCCACCGGCGGAAGCTCCACCCGCTACCCGAGGGGATGATGCTGGCGGTCCCCACGAAGATCCTGCCCTTCGCCCGGAGCGGCCTCTTCTCCTGGCGCGGCAAGCTCCGGATGGGGCTCGACCTCGTGATTCCGGGCGGGAACGGCCGCGGCGACGAGTCGATCGCGTCGTTCCTGCGGCGCCGGTTCGGGCAGGAGGCGGTCGAGCGGCTGGGCGAGCCTCTGCTGGCCGGCATCCACGCCGGCGACCCCGAACGGCTCTCGATTCTCGCCACGTTCCCGCGCTTCCGTGACCTCGAGGAGAAGCACGGCAGCCTCGTGCGCGGGATGTGGGCGACGCCGCGGCCGAGGCTAGAGCCGGGGGCGAGACCTCCCGCGGCCTTCTACTCGCTGCGCGGGGGGCTGCGCGAGATGGTGGACGCGCTCGTCGTGCGGCTCGAGCGGGAGAGGATCTGGACGAAGGCCGCGGTCCGCGCGGTCGCCCGCACCGCCGACGGGTTCTCGCTCGCCGTCCAGGGGGGCGAGACGGTGGGCGCGGAGCGGGTGATCGTCGCCGCCCCGGGGCCGAAGATCGCGCCCGCCCTCGAGGGCCTGGTGCCCGGGGCAGCGCGCGCGCTCGCCGCGATCCCGTTCGCGTCGTCGGCGACCGTCCTCCTCGGCTACCGCCGCGAGGACGTCGCGCACCCCCTCGGCGGCTACGGCATGGTCGTCCCGCAGACGGAGGGGCTCCGCACGACCGCGCTCAGCTTCGTCTCGACGAAGTTCCCGCACCGGGCCCCCGAGGGCCACGTGCTGCTGCGCGGCTTCCTCGGCGGCGTGCGCGACGGAGAGGTGATGAGGCTGAGCGACGAGGAGATGGTGGGGACGGTGAAGCACGACATGGCCGGGATCCTGGGCCTGCGCGGCCAGCCGGTGATGAGCCGCGTCTTCCGCTGGCCGGCCGGCACGCCGCAGCTCGAGGTCGGGCACATCGAGCGGATGGCGGCGGTCGAAAAGGAAGTGGCCGCGATCCCCGGGCTCCACCTGACCGGCGCCGGAGTGCGCAGCACCGGGATTCCCGACTCGGTGGCCGACGGGACGCGGGCCGGCGAGGCCGCGGCGGAGGGAGAGCGGTGAAGCACACGCTCGCCGGGCTGGCCGTTCTCACCCTCGGGGGAATGGCGCCGCTCGCCGCCCAGGTTCCGGCCCCGGGCAACGGCGTCGCCGCCTCGGTCGTGTACGTGCAGGTCTTCCGCTCGGCCTACGACTGGTCGCAGCCCTGGCGGCAGGAGGGGGTGAGCGGCGCCTCCGGCAGCGGCTTCGTCATCGCGGGCGGGCGGATCCTGACGAACGCCCACGTGATCGCCGACGCCCGGCAGATCCTCGTGCGGCGCCCCGACCAGGCGAACCCGTACGTGGCGACGCTCGAGGCGGTCGGCAACGACTGCGACCTGGCCGTGCTCCGGATCGCCGACCCCGCCTTCGCGCGCGGGCTGCGCCCCCTGGCCTTCGGCCCCCTGCCGCGCAGCGGGACCCGCGTCAACACGTACGGCTTCCCGCTCGGGGGGCAGGACGTCTCGTCGACCGCGGGGATCGTCTCCCGCATCGAGTCGCGCGGCTACGTGCACAGCGGCGCCGACGCGCACCTCGTCGTGCAGACGGACGCCGCCATCAACCCCGGCAACAGCGGCGGGCCGGTGGTGCAGGACGGCCGGGTGGTGGGCGTCGCCTTCCAGGGCTTCCCGGGCGCCGACAACATGGGCTTCTTCATCCCGGTCCCGATCGTCCGGCACTTCCTCACGAACCTCGAGGACGGCCGCTACGACGGCTTCCCCGACTCCGGCCTCGACACGACGCCGCTCCTCTCCCCGGCCTACCGCCGCGAGCAGGGGCTGCCGGCGGGACGGAGCGGTGTGGTCGTGGATCGCGTGGCCCCCGGAGGGACGACGGACGGCGTCCTGAAGCGGGGCGACGTGCTGCTCTCGGTCGAGGGGCAGGCGATCGCGGACGACGGCACCATCCGTCTCGGCGACGCCCGGGTGACCTTCGAGCACGCGATTGACATGCTGCAGGTCGGGGCGCGGGTGCGCTTCGGCGTCTGGCGCGACGGGAAGGAGCTGGCCCTCGAGGCGCCCGCCCGGCGCATCGCCCGCTACGACCGCAACCGGAACCGGTACGGCGTCGCCCCCGACTACGTCGTCTACGCCGGCCTCGTCTTCATGCGGCTCGAGGCGGAGCTGCTGAAGACCCTCGGCCGCGGCTGGCCGCAGAGCGCCAACCGCGACCTCGTCTGGGACCAGCTGTTCCGCGAGGCGGAGCGGCCGGAGGAGGCCGACCGCGAGGTGATCGTCCTCACCCGCGTCCTGCGCCACGCGGTCAACTCGCAGATGGCGATGGTCTTGCCGCTCGGCGTGGACCGCATCAACGGCCGGCCCATCCGCTCGCTCGCCGACGTGGTGGAGGCGTTCGCCTCCAACCGCGAGCGCTTCCACCGCATCGAGTTCGAGGGCGACGGCGGCATCGAGGCCCTCGACCGCGAGAAGGCCGAGGCCGCCCACCCGGAGATCCTGAGGCAGTATGCGATCCCGCACGAGCGCAAGCTCTAGCCGCGCGACGCTCGCCCTCGCCGTCCTGGCGGCCGCCGCCTGCGCGAGCGCGCCCCCGCGGGCGGCCGCTCCCGCGGCCCCTGCGGCCGTGGCGGCGGCGCCGGTCGCCACGGCACCCACCGCCGCCAACGGCCACCTCCGCGCCGGCATCGTCAGCGTCCGCGTCACCGGCCAGGACTGGAACTGGCGCGCGCCCTGGGAGAAGCAGGCCCCGTGGACGCGGACGGTGACCGGCCTCGTGGTGCCGGGGCGGAAGGTCCTCGTGGCCTCGACCGCCTTCGGGAACCACCTGCTGGTCGAGGCGCAGAAGCTCGGGTCCGAGGCCCGCAGCGTGGCGCGGGTCGAGCTCGTGGACCAGGAGGGGCCGCTCGCCCTCGTCGCCGTGGACGACCCCGCTTTCTGGGACGGCCTCGAGCCACTGCCGCTCGCCGAGCGCGCCCCCGGGGAGGGCGACGTGACCATCCTGCGCTGGCAGCGCTCCGGTCTCCTCGACTCCTACCCGGGCACCCTGCGCCAGGTGCGCTCCGGGCGGCACGGCCTCTCGCAGACGAGCCTCCTGACCCTCGAGATGGGCACCAGCACCGACGGCCTCGGCGAGTCGGAGGTCGTGGTCGCGAAGGGGCGGGTGGCCGGCCTCGTCACCGGCCGGGCGGGCGATGCCTACGCCGCCCTGGCCGCGCCCGTCCTCGCGCAGTTCCTCGACGGAGCGGCGAAGGGGGACTGGCGCAGCTTCGCCCGCGCCGGGCTCGCGTGGCAGGACCTCACGAACCCCGCGCTCCGCGAGTCGCTCGGCCTGAGGCCGGGGGAGACGGGCATTCGCCTCACCCGCGTCGCGGCGCACGGCAGCGCCGGCGGCATCCTGAAGCCCGGCGACGTCGTGCTCGAGATGGGCGGGGCGAAGCTCGACCCTACCGGCTACTACGAGCACCCGCTTTACGGCCGCATGCTCTTCGCGCTCCTCTTCTCGGACGGCCGGAAACCGGGCGAGACGATGGCGGTCAAGGTGCTTCGCGACGGCGAGCGCCTGGACCTCCAGCTCCCGCTGCGTGCCATGCGCCCCGAGCAGGACCGGGTCCCGCCGTACGTGTTCGGCCGCGGGCCCGACTACGTGATCGTCGGCGGGCTCGTCTTCGAGGAGCTGACCCGGCCGTATCTCGGAGCCTGGGGGGACTGGGCGCGCCGGGCGCCCCCGCGCCTGCTGGTGGCGATCGACCGCGAGCCCGACGACGCCGGCGCGGAGCCGAAGCGGATCGTGCTCCTGTCGAGCGTCCTCCCCGACGCCGCCAACCTCGGCTACCAGGAGCTGCGGGACCTGATCGTCGAGCGCGTGAACGGGCGCGCGATCGGCAGCCTGGCCGACCTGCGGCAGGCCTTCGCCTCCCCCCAGCGGGGATTCCACGTGGTGGAGTTCCTGGCGGGGCAGGGGCCCGCCCGGGCCGTCCTCGACGCGAGCGAGGCCCAGGCGGCCGCGGTGCGCCTCCAGCAGGCCTACGGGGTCGAGCGGCTCGACTCGTCCGGCCCCTGATCCCTCGGTACTAGGCCGCTCTCCCGGGGGAAGGAGTAGATTAGCCGGGGAGGCACAGCCATGCAGCTCTCGGAACGCCTGGCGCGGCTCGGCACGGAGACCGCCTTCGAAGTCCTGGTCCGCGCGCGGGCCCTCGAGGCCCAGGGGCGCAGCGTCATCCACCTCGAGATCGGCGAGCCCGACTTCGACACTCCCTCCCACATCACCGACGCCGCCGTCGAGGCGCTGAAGGGCGGGGCCACCCACTACGGGCCCGCCGCCGGGCTCCCCGACCTGCGGCAGGCGATCGCCGAGGACTCGATGGCGCGCCGCGGGGTGAAGGCCACCCCCGAGATGGTGGTGGTGACCCCGGGCGGCAAGCCGGTGATGTTCTACGTGATCCTCGCCCTCATCGACCCGGGCGACGAGGTCCTGTACCCGAACCCCGGCTTCCCGATCTACGAGTCGATGATCCGGTACATCGGCGGGGTGCCGGTGCCGGTGCGGCTGCTCGAGGAGAAGGGCTACGCTCTCGACGTCGACCAGCTCATCAGCAAGATCACCGCGAAGACGAAGCTCATCATCCTCAACTACCCGCACAACCCGACGGGCGGGGTCATCCCCGAGGCGGGCCTCCGCGCGATCGCCGACGCCGCGGTGCAGCACCGCATTCCGGTCCTCGCCGACGAGATCTACTCCCAGATCCTCTACGACGGGAAGCACGTCTCGATCGCGGCGATGCCGGGTATGGACACGCTCGCCATCGTTCTCGACGGGTTCTCGAAGACCTACGCGATGACCGGCTGGCGGCTCGGCTACGGCATCATGCCCGCGCCGCTCGCCCAGGTGATCGCGAAGCTCCAGACGAACGCCGTCTCCTGCACCGCCACCTTCACGCAGATGGCGGGGGTGAAGGCGCTCCGCGGCGACCACTCCGGGGTCCACGCGATGGTGGCCGAGTTCAAGCGGCGGCGCGACGCGATCGTGGACGGCCTCCGGGAGATCCCCGGCTTCAAGTGCCCGCGGCCGCACGGGGCGTTCTACGTGTTCCCGAACATCACGGGCACGGGGTTCCCGGCCAAGCCGCTGGCCGACCGCCTGCTCGACGAGGCCGGGGTCGCCAGCCTCTCCGGCACCGCGTTCGGCGAGTGGGGCGAGGGGCACCTGCGCTTCAGCTACGCGAACAGCCTGGAGAACATCCAGGAGGCGCTGAGGCGCATCAAGAGCTGCCTCGCGAAGTGACCCGCCCGTCCTACGCTCACGACAGAAAAGATGGTGAGACGCCCGCCCGTGTCACCTCCGGTTGAAGGTCGGCTGCCGATGAGCCTCGAGGCAGGAGCCCGGTTCGGCCCCTACGAGATCCTCTCCCCGCTCGGTGCGGGGGGGATGGGAGAGGTGTGGCGCGCTCGCGACGCGCGCCTCGGCCGCGACGTGGCGCTCAAGCTCGTGCCCGAGGCGTTTGCCGCCGACGGCGAACGGATGGAGCGCTTCGAGCGCGAGGCGAAGCTGCTCGCCTCGCTCAATCACCCCCACATCGCCGCCCTCTACGGCCTGGAGGAAGCCGGAGGACGGCGCGCCCTCGTCATGGAGCTCGTTCCCGGGGGCACGCTCGCCGAGCGCCTGGCGGGGGGACCGATCCCGCTGGAGGAGGCCCTGTCCCTGGCGCGTCAGGTCGCCGAGGCCCTCGAGCACGCGCACGAGCACGGCATCATCCACCGCGACCTCAAGCCGGCCAACGTCAAGGTGACGCCGGCGGGGGACGTCAAGGTACTGGACTTCGGGCTGGGCCGACCCGTCGCGGGAGACGCGACGTCGGGTGCCGATCTCCTGAGCTCGCCCACGCTCACGCGGGACGGGACCAGGGCCGGCGTGATCCTCGGCACGGTGCCGTACATGTCGCCCGAGCAGGCCCGGGGGCAGGCGCTCGACGGGCGGACGGACGTGTGGTCGTTCGGCGTCGTGCTCTTCGAGATGTTGACCGGGGAGCGTCTCTTCCGGGGAGACACGACATCGGACGTGCTGGCCGCCGTGCTGAAGACCGAGGTGGACTGGAGTCAGCTCCCCGCCGTGACACCCGCGGCATGCCGGCGGCTCCTCCGGCGCTGCCTGGAGCGGGATCTCAGGCTGCGCCTGCACTCCATGGCCGACGCGCGGCTCGAGATCGTGGAGGCGGCGCAAGGGACGGATTCCGATGGCAGCCGCGGGCCCCGGGTCCGGTGGCGCACCGCCTTGCCCTGGGCCGTCGCGCTGCTCGCGGTCCTGGCGGTCGCGGCCCTCCTCCGGGGGCGACCTTCTGCACCGCGCGCGCCGCGCGTCTCGCGACTCACCCTGCCGCTCATGCCTCATCCGGTCGCGCTCGGTGGCATCGCCCTTTCGCCCGACGGGGCCGAGCTCGCCTACGTCTCGGCCGGGCAGATCCAGGTCCGTGCCCTCGACCGCGAGGGTGTGCGAGCCCTGCCGGATGCCTTGGGGAGCCAGCCCTTCTTCTCTCCCGACGGGGCCTGGATCGGTTTCGTGGGCACGGACGAGCAGCTGCGCAAGGTCCCGGTTTCGGGAGGGCCCGTGGTGAGGCTCACCGACGGCCCGCGGCGTCTCGGGCACTGCGCCTGGGCCCCGGACGAGGTCATCCTCTGCACGCAGCCGTGGTCGGACCGCCCCGGCGAGCTGCTGCGGATCCCGGCCGGCGGCGGAGTGGCGGATCCTCTGCCGACGGCCGCGGGCGGCCTCCGCGAGCGCGTCCAGTGGCCCAGCGTCCTTCCCGGCGGGCGCGCCGCTCTCCTCACCGTCATCCGATCCCCCGGAGGCTCCGTGGTCGACGCGGCCATCGCGGTGCAGCGCCTGGACACCGGTGAGCGTCGGGTGCTGGTGGCCGACGGCGCGCAGGCCGTCCGCGCGGCCACCGGCCACATCGTCTTCGCGCGCGGCGCCTCGCTGTTGGCGGTCCTCTTCGACCTCGCGACACTGACCCTGCGCGGCGCTCCGGCCCCGGTGGTCGAGCACGTCTCCCGGGACTACGTCGGGGGCGGTCGCTACGCCCTGGCAGGGGACGGGACCCTCGTCTACTACAAGGAGGTAGCCGATACCCGCCCGCTGCTCTGGGTCGATCGTCGCGGCTCGGCCACGCGGATTGCGGTACCCGATCACGTCTTCTTCGATCCCCGGATCTCGCCGGACGGGTCCCGGATCGCGGTGCAGGCCTCGGACGCGGGCAGCGACACCTGGATCTGCGAGCTGGCGCGCGGGGCGCTCACGCGCCTGACCTTCGACCCGGCCGAAGACGAGACGCCCGTCTGGTCTCCCGACGGGGCCTGGGTGGCGTGGGCCTCGCAGCCCTCCCGCGGGCCGCGCCAGCTGCACCGCCGCCGCGCCGACGGCAGCGGCGATGACCAGGTCGTGTGGAGCACGAGCGCGCACGCCCATCTCCACGACTGGTCACCCGACGGCAAGTACCTCCTGGTGACGCTCGACTCCGTGAACACCGGCCGGGACGTCTGGCTCGTTCCGGTCGACGGAGGCGAGGCCCGCCCCCTCCTCGACGGGCCCTTCGAGGAGTGGAATCCCCGCATGTCGCCCGACGGGCGTTGGCTCGCCTACGCCTCGAACGAGGCGGGACGGTTCGACGTCTACGTTCGCCGTTTCCCCGAGCTGAGCGGCAACGTGCAGGTCTCGAGCGGAGGCGGCGATCGGCCGGCCTGGACCGCCAGGGGGCGCGAGCTCGTCTACCGCAGCGCGGACGGTCACGTCACGAGCGTGGGCCTCTCGCCAGGGCCCGACGGGAACATGCGCGTCCGTCGGCCCGAGGCGCTCTTCCCCGACGCCTACGGCGCGGCAACGGGCCGCACGAGCCATCCCGATTACGATGTCCACCCCGACGGGAGGCGCTTCGTCATGGTGGGGAGCCAGAGCCGGGAGGCGACCGTCGCGATGAGCGTCGTCCTCAACTGGTTCGAGGAGCTCGAGAAGCTCGCGCCACGGAAGCCGTAGCGCGCTATCCCGCGGTCGACGCGCGAGGCGACATCGGGGGTCAGGCCGGGGGGCTCGTCAGCTTCTTGACCAGCACCTTCGAGCGCCGGCCGCTCGCGTCGTACTTCGCGCGCCGGGCCGGCGGGAGGTCGTCGGGGGTCCCCTCCACGAAGCCGGCCTTCGACTGGAAGTAGCTGAAAGCCTGCGTCGAGAGCGCGAGCAGGTGGCCGAGGCCCAGCTCGCGAGCCTTCGACTCCACGAACTGCACCATCGTCCGGCCGATGCCCTGGTTCTCGTGGGAGGGCCGCACGTAGAGGCAGGCGAGCTCGCCCTTGTTCTCCTCCGGGTAGACGTGGAGGGCCACGCAGGCGATCGGGTTCTTGTCCACCTCGAAGATGGAGTAGTCGTCGAGCTCCTTCTCGATCGAGGCCCGCGTGCGCGGGGCGAGCTCGTCCTTCTCGATCGAGCTCCTGATGAGCTGCTCGATCGCCCGCACGTCGCTCCGGCGCGCGCGGCGGATCTGCTGGTAGTCGTTGGCGTAGACGAGGGTCCCGATCCCCTCGTTCGAGAACACCTCGGAGAGCAGCCCCTCGTCCACGTGGCCGCTGATCACGTGCACCCGGGGAATGCCCGCCTCGCACGCCGCCACCGCGTGGCGGGCCTTGGAGGCCTGGGCGGGGTCCACCGTCCCTTTCTGGAGCGCTTCGGCGAGCTCGGCCACCGAGAGCTGGCGGGCGAGGGCGCCACCCACGGTGAGGCCGTCGGTGGTGGTGATGTAGAGGAGCTTCACCGCGCCGAGCGCCTTCGCGAGCTCGAGGGCCACGGCGTCGGAGTTCAGGCGGTAGGTGTGCCCCTCGCCGTCGAGGCCGAGCGGGGGCACCACCGGAACGATCCCGTTCGCGAGCAGCGTCTGGAGGAGCCCCACGTCGATCCGCTCGACCTTGCCCGTGAAGAGGTGATCGACGCCTTTCAGGATGCCGAGAGGGTGCGCGATCACCGCGTTCGTGGAGGCGGCGCGCAGGTCCGCCGCCGAGAGCCCTTCGAGGATCTCGTGGGTCAGGCGGTTGGCGGCGGTGAGCGCCAGCGTCAGGGTGGCGGCATCCGTGATCCCCGAGCCCTCCAGGTCGGAGGGCTCGAGGCCCCGCTGCTCGGCGAGGGCCTTGATCTGGACCGAGGCCCCGTGGACGAGGACGGTGCGGATGCTGAGCGACCAGAGCACCGCCACGTCCATGAGGATGTTGACGAAGTTCTCGTCGGCGACGGCGGCCCCGTCCACCGCCACCACGAACGTCTTCTCACGGAACTGGGGGACGTACTGGAGGATCCCCCGGAGGTCGGTCGGTCTCACGCCGGCAATGTTATCCTCGGCTCTCCCCCCGTGGAAAAGACAGAGCCATGATCGATCCCCTCCGGATCTATGCCACCTGCGACATCGGGCAGGAGGCCCTCGACCGGCTCCGCGAGCGGGGCTGGGAAGTCGAGGTCTGCGACCAGGTCCAACCGCCCCCGAAAGGGCTCGTCCTCGAGAAGGTCCGCTCGGGGATCGCGGCGCTCCTCACGACGCTTCGCGACCAGGTGGACGAGGAGGTCCTTGCCGCCGGAAAGGCGGCCGGGCTCCGCGTCGTCTCCCAGATCGCGGTGGGCGTCGACAACATCGACCGCGCGGCCGCGAACCGGCACCGGATTCCCTTCACCCACACCCCGGACGTCCTGACCGACGCCACCGCCGAGTACGCCTTCTTCATGATGGGCGCGGTCGCGCGCAAGCTCTACCCGGCGGAAGTGCAGGTGCGCGCCCGCGCGTGGACCACCTGGCACCCCTACCTGCCCTGGCTCGGGGACGAGGTGACGGGCCGCACGCTGGCCGTGCTCGGGATGGGCCGGATCGGCCAGAGCATGGCCGGCAAGGCGGTCGGCTTCGACATGGACGTGCTGTGCCACAGCACGTCCCGCTCCGCCGCCCTCGGCGCCTTCGTGACGGCGGTGCAGCGGGTGATGGACCTCCGGCACCGCGAGGGGCTCTCCGGGCGCCGGCAGACGATCGAGATCGTCCCTCTCGAGGACGCGCTCCGGAGGGCCGACTTCGTCTCCCTCCACGTGCCGCTGACCATGCCCGGGACGGTCGCGGAGCCGACCTTCCACCTCATCGACGAGGCGCGGCTCCGGATGATGAAGCCGAGCGCCTACCTCGTGAACACCGCGCGCGGGCCCGTGGTGGACGAGCAGGCCCTGGCGCGGGCGCTGCGCGAGGGCTGGATCGCGGGCGCTGCCCTCGACGTCTTCGAGAAGGAGCCCCTGCCCGACGACAGCCCGCTCCGCGACGAGGCGCTCGTGCCGCGACTGCGCCTCTTCCCCCACGCGGCCTCGGCGGCGCGGGCGACCCGCCTCTCCGCCGACCCCGACGTCGGCATGGCCGGCCGCTGCGTGCAGGGGGCGATCGACGTGCTCGAGGGCCGCTACGGCGGCGACCCGAAGAGGATGCCGTTCGTGGTCAACAAGGAGGCGTTTTGACGAACCCCCTCGTCGACGCGTCCGGCCCTCACGGAGGAAGATCCCGGTCGGTCGGTGTCACTCTCTTCCCCGGGGTCACGTGAGCGGGCCGCGGCTCTTCCGCAGCAGCAGCTCGGAGTGGCCGGCCACCACGTAGTCGACGAGCTCGCCGACCAGCCGGTAGCCCAGCCGCTCGTAGAGCCGCCGGGCGCCGTGGTTGAAGTCGGACACGCAGATGAAGACGTTCTTGAACTCGCGGAAGATCCGCTCCTCGGCGAAGGCGACGAGCGCGGTGCCGACGCCCGTCCCGCGGGCTTGCGGGGCGGCGCAGACGGTCTGGATGTAGCCGACGAAGGCGCCCTTCAGGTTCAGGATGAGGAGACCGGCGAGATCGGCTCCCCGGTACGCGACGTACCGCTCCCGGGTCTCGTCGAGCACGACGCGCAGGCAGGCCTCGTAGTCCCGCCGGAGCGTGATCCAGGGCTCCGTGTCCGCCATCATCCGCGCGCAGGCCTCGGCCTCCGCGCGCGTCTCCAGGGAACGAATCGTGAGGCCGGCCACTTCAGGCGTCCTTCCGCGCCTCCACGTAAGCGCGGATCGCCTTCGCCTGGCTGGCGCCGTCGAGGCCGGCCTCGGCCAGGACCATCGACCCCTGTCCGCTGCCGAGGTAGTGGCCGTGCGCGTACGGGTGCAGCGTGTGGGCGCGGCCGAGGTCGGAGCGGATCCAGCGGAACATCGTGGGCAGCGTGAAGCCGGTGATGCCCATGGCCTCGCGCGCGTGCTCCTCGGGGAAGAGGCGCTTCTGCTCCTCCGGCGGGAGGAGATCGAAGAGCTCGGCGCTCGCCACGTAGTAAACCCGCGGGTCGATGCCGTCCTTCGCGAGCAACGGCAGCGCCTGCTCGACGAAGGCGTAGGCGACGGCGCTCTCCTGAAGCACGATCGTGACGTCGCCCTTGCCCTTCGGCTTGCGGAGGAGGTAGACGCCGGTGGCCGCCGCCTCGACCGGAGCGAGGCCGAGGGCGGCGCGGTCCACGACCGTCTCGTTCGGGCGCGTGACGAACGGCGCGAGGACCGCCGGCCGGTGCCGGAAGGCCGCCGCGAGAAGCGTCCAGATCTCGGCCGGGTCCCATGGCGTGAGGGTGATCGAGGTCCCGCGCGGGAAGTTCTCCTGCAGGAGCTGCAGCGGCTGCGGGTCGGCGTGGGTGGGTCCGTCCTCGCCGGTCTTGAGGCCCGCGTGGGCGCAGACGAGGAGAAACGGCGGCCAGGGGCCGTGCGGCGACTTCGCCTGCGCGCCGATCGCGTGCAGCCGCGCCGCGATGTGGCCGAGGGGGGCGAGGAAGGC
>JBGPQQ010000008.1:0-18767 GCA_041489115.1 Vicinamibacteria bacterium
AGCTGGAGCGCCGCGGGCTCCTCGAGCACGCCCACCGGCGCCGGCTCGACGTCGCCGGCGTCCCCGTCTACGGCTACGCCTGCGTCCCCCCGACGCCCTTCATGCTGAAGGACTGGGAGCGGTACGACGTCTCGCGCTTCGTCGATCCCGGCTGCGTGTCGCCGGAGGAGGGCTACCGCTCGGTGGCGGCCCCGGAGGGCGACACGAAGTGGGGGACGATCGCCGGCGACCTCGAGGCGCTCGCGGCCGGGGAAGACGTGTCGGGCGCCGTCTTCCTGTTCCACGCGCCGCCCTACCGGACCGCCCTCGACCGCGCGGCGCTCGACGGGAGGGCGGTCGAGCACGCCCCCCTCGACGTGCACGTCGGCAGCATCGCCATCCGGCACTTCGTCGAGGCGCGCCAGCCGCTCCTCACCCTGCACGGCCACGTACACGAGTCGGCACGCCTGACCGGGGCGTGGCGGGACCGGATCGGCCGCACGGTCTGCCTCTCCGCCGCCCACGACGGCCCCGAGCTCGCGCTCGTCCGGCTCGACCTGGAGGAGCCCGGGGGGGCGACGCGCGAGCTCCTGTAGGAGCCGACCGTTGACTCCCGACCGCTGCCGGAGGGAGACTTCACCTGCGACGCGCGCGGGAACGGCGTAGCAGTCGTCACCTGCAGTTCGATACCGGAGGAACGCATATGGACTGGATCGTCACGCTCGTGGTGGGCGGAGTCGTCGGCTGGCTGGCCAGCATCCTGATGAAGACCAACGCGCAGATGGGCATCATCGCCAACGTCGTGGTCGGCATCGTCGGGTCGAGCCTCGGGTTCTGGCTGGCCGGCCTGCTCGGGCTCGCGACCTACGGCTCGATAGTACGGTGGGCTGTCGCGGTGGTCGGCGCCGCGGTCCTGATCTGGATCCTGAAGGCCGTCGGCGTCTTCAAGTAAGAGCCGTCGGCGTCGCGGGACCGAGCGGCAGGGGCCTCGCCGCGTCGGTCACGGCGCCGATCTTCGACGCGAAGCTGTCCCCGCGCGCGACGTCCTCGTCCGTCACGAAGTGGACGTCGAGGAGCCCGTCCGTCCGGTAGCCGGTGCGCAGGTAGTTCATCTCCGCGAGGGACTGGCTCCAGCCGTCGAGCCAGAGAGCGAGCTCGCACCGGCGCGGCCCGTCCGGCTCGACGTGCAGCAGGAGGTCGAGGTCACTCGCCGGCCCGGCCGTACCGTTCTTGGTCGAGCCGATGACGTAGGCGGCCTTGACGCCGAACCGCCCGGGGTCGACGAGGGCTGCGATCCGCTGGGCCATGCGCAGCCGCCAGCGCCAATGGTCGTCCGGGCGGGCCTCGGTCGCCGGCTCGGGCTCGACGTGCGCCTCGCCGGCGAGGGTGGGCGCGGCCAGGAGTCCGACCGCCTCGTCGAGGTCCCCGTTCATCAGCACGCGGAGGACGCGCCCCCCGGTGGCCCGCGGCACGTCGATCACGCGCAGGACGTCCGAGAGCCCCTCGAACTCCGGGGCGAGGCTGGCGAGCGCGTTCGGCGAGCGCAGGAAGAAGGCTTCGTTGAAGACGACCTCGGGGTCGTCGGGGTAGAGCGGGAGGTAGCGGATGTTGGACTCGACGAGGTCCTGGAAGAAGTGGGTGCCGAACGAGAGGTCGGGCAGATAGCCGCCCTTCTTGTGCGCGATCTCGACGAGGACGGCCGAGTTGCTGATGTCCGCGTAGGTCACCGGCACGCCGAGGCGGATGTCGCCGCGGCTTCCCCAGCGGCCGGGGCCCATGAGGATGAACTGGCGCTTCGGCAGGATGCGGTTGAGCCGGCCCACCGCGCGCCCGACCTCCCGGATCCGGTCGAGCTCGAGCCGGGCGTACGCCTCCGGGTCCACGTAGACGACGTGGCTGATGTCGCTCACGTGCCCGTTCGAGACGTAGCGGCGGGCGGTGAAGAGCACGCGGTCCGCCGGGAGGTCGCGGGGGATGGGAACCGGCGCCGCCCCCTCGGTCGCCCCCTGCGGCCGGCACTGGAGGAGGTACACGTTCTTGCCGTCGGAGGCGAACTCGATGTCGACCGGTGTCTTGAGCTTCTCCCGGAGCACCTGCAGCAGCGCGCGCATGCGCGCCACGAAGGGGGTCTCGGCGAAGAGCCCCTCGAAGGTGAAGACGACGCCGTCCTGGCCGAAGTCGACGAGGCCCACCGGCCGGCGCAGGTGGTCCTGGTCGGCGATCGAGATCATCGGCCGCAGGAGCGGCATCTCCTCGCCGTACCTTTCGAGCAGCTCGTGCAGGTCGACGGTCTCGAAGGCGCCCGTCTCCAGGTTGATGACGTCGGCCTTCTTCGGCGAGTAGCGGCGCGCCTCGTCGGGCGTCTGGTTCACGCGCAGGCCCGGCTGCCCGGGGGCGATGAGCACCGGGTAGTCGTCGGCCAGGCGGTCCACGGCGCGCGTCCCGAGACCGGGCACGATGCGCAGCAGGCCGTCCTCCCGCTGGATCCGGGCTGACCAGCGGAACTCGTTGTTCGAGAAACCGACCCCGGAGAAGGCCGGCATCCAGTACGGCCCCACCCGCGAGCCGACCACCTCCTGGATGAGGATGCCCATCTCCTCGTGGAGGTCGAGGAGCCCGCGACCGGCGCGGTACTCGATCGGGTCCGGGCTGAAGACGGAGGCGTACACCTCGGCGATCGCGTCAGTGAGCGCGGCGAGCCGCTCGCGCTTGGTGCCAGTGTTGGCGAGGAAGAGGCTCTTGTACTTCCCGGAGAAGGCCGCCCCCAGCCGGTCCTCGAGCAGGCTCGAGCTGCGCACGATGATGGGCCGGCCGTCGAGGTCGTCGAGCACGTCCGAGAGCCCGCGCAGGATGTCCGGCGAGAAGAACGAGCTCTTGAAGAGCTGGACGATGTACGGGTAGTCCAGCCGAACGCGGTCGGGGTCCACGTACTTGCGGCTGTAGACGTCCTCGAGGTCGTTGTGGTGGATGAAGTCGAGGATGCCGTCCGAGGGGATGTACCAGCTGCGCGGGATGCGGATGTCGCCGAGCACGTCCCTGTACTCGGGCGAGCGGGCCACGATGCGGGAAGCGAGGAAGAGGCCGGCCGCCTTGCCACCCAGGCGGCCGTGGCTCCGTGGCGGGTAGACGATGTGCTGGCACAGCTCGTGGAAGTCCGCGATCTCGAGGTACTGCTTCGCGGTGTTCACGAACTCGAGCTGGTCGGTGAGGAAGCGCCGGGCGAGTGCCGCCCGCAGGCCCATCCGCGTGGCCGTCGACAGGTCCGTCTCCTCGACCCCGCCGTGGCGGAAGCGCTGCAGCGCGTCGGCCAGCTCCGCGAGCGGCGTGTCCATTCGCTCGAGGGCGTTCTTCAGGAACGTGGACTTGTCCTCCTTGATCCAGCTCTGGATGCAGCCGAGGATCTCGTCCTCCGGGAGGTGCCGGCCCGCGATGCGAAAGGCGGCGTCGGTCGTCTCCGGGTCGGTGGCCCGCGTGGCGCGCGGACGGGGCCGGTTGTCGTCGCCGACCTCCTCGTCGCCCGACGTGCGGGGGGGAACGGTCGACCGCAGGAGGCGCTCCGCCTCCTCGACGCCGTTCCAGCAGAGGTGGTTGATCATCTTGCGCCCCAGCCGGCCGAGCAGCGCGCGGTCGGTCTGGCGCAGGAAGTCGAGCACCACCCACCACTCCGGGGCCGCCGGGCCCGCCTCGCTGTCGACGGCCAGGACGCGCAGCAGCCGGCGCCGCGAGACGAAGTGCCCGATGCGCTCGCTGATGGCGTCGAGGAGCTTCCTCTCCTCCGAGAGGAAGGGGCCCTCGGCCGCCCGCGGCATCGCCACCGTGTAGTAGACCTCGATCTGCCCGGCGATCTCGCCCTGCGCCTCCAGGAGGGCGGTCATCTTGAAGGGCGAGGGCTCGAAGCCCGGGGGCTCGTACACCCGGTTGCCGAGCACGATCCGGGCCACGCACACGTCCGGGAACTGCCAGCCGGCGGGGATGGTGCGCATCACCTCGCCGAGGACGTCGTCGAGGGTCGCCTCCACCCGGCCCAGGATCTCGTCCACGCGGTAGAGGCAGTTGAGCTCCTTGGCCCGCTCCTGCAGGTCGTGGAGGATGCGGTCGATCGCCTTGTCGGGGGTGGGGTTCATGCGTTTTCGGGCCGCCCCCCCGCGTCGACCTCGTCGGAGCGGGGGCCAGTCGCGACACCGCGACGGGAGCGCCCGTCCACGCGCAGGACGAGGGGCGCTTCGGTGCGCACGTGCCGGACGTGCTCGGTGCGGGCCACGACCTCCTGTCTCGCGAGCCACCCCCAGTCTACCGCCCGGCCCGCGTGGAAGGGCACGGTGAAGTAGAGGACGGAGAAGCTCGAGAGGTTGTGGAAGAAGTGCGAGCCCTGGCTGGGCTCGGGATTCATCTGCGGCAGCGTCGCCTCGACGATCCCGCGGGCGCCCGAGATCTGGTCCCAGCGCACCGGGATGCCGAGCCAGGGGTCGCTCGACCCCCACCGGCCGAAGCCGATGAGCAGATAGGGCCGCCCGCTCTCGACGAGCGACCGGTTGATGGGCTCGATCTCGCCCGCGATCGCCGGCGTCAGCCGGGCCTCGAAGGCCTCCGGCTCCACGTAGACCACGTCCCGGACCTCGTGACGGCCGTTGCCCAGCGCGGCCGACGAGGCCACGACCGCGAGCGGCGAGGCGAGCTCCTCGGGCGGCACGTCCACCGCCTCGCGCGAGACGAGGAGCGGCCGGACCTGGAGGAAGCCGAGCCGGGCCG
Source organism: Vicinamibacteria bacterium (assembly GCA_041489115.1). GTDB lineage: Bacteria > Acidobacteriota > Vicinamibacteria > Fen-336 > Fen-336 > DATBSL01. The sequence goes on from JBGPQQ010000008.1 coordinate 4,729, forward strand.
GCTGCCCGGGCGGCAGCGATAGTGCGAACTCGATCTCGACCGGGGCCTGGAGCTCCTCTTCGCACACCGCCAGCAGCTTGCGCAGCGCCGGCACGAGGGGCAGCTCGTTCCAGGTCAGGATCGGGGCGAAGTCGAGGACCCGCGGCCCGGCCCGGCCGGTGCCGGCCACGAGCCGGTCGGACTCGGCGTCGTAGGTCGAGGCCGCGTAACGCAGCGTCCCGTCCGCCTCGGCCTCGGCGAGGGTGCGCCGGACCAGGTACTCCGTCTCGGTCATCGGGTCGTAGGGCGGGGGCGGGCCCACGTTCACCGCCCAGAACTCCGACTGCGTGACGTCCAGCAGGTCGCGCACCGACCCGACCGGGGGCGGCAGCTTCGGGTGAGCGGGGGAAAACGACCAGCAGGCGCCGCCGTCCACGATCGTCTTGCCCAGGCCCAGGGCGAGATCCACCACGCCCTCGCGCGGCTCGGCAGGGCCGACCGGGTAGAAGTTGTACGAGCGGGCGACGCCGGAGAGGTCGGGATAGAAGCGGTCGCCGTGGCGGCGGCCGACCACCTCCTGCACGACGACCGCCATCTTCTCCGGCTCGGGCAGCTCTCCCGCGGCCCGCCGGTAGGCCCGGGCCTCGTGGAAGAACGTGGTCGCGAAGACGAACTTGACGGCGTCGACCAGGCTCTTGAAGCGGCCGGCCACGTCGGGCTGGTTGCCCGGGATCATCTTCGTCCCGTAGACGCCGGCGAAGGGACGGCCGAGCGCGTCCTCGAGCGCACTCGAGGACCGGCAGGCGAGCGGCACGCGCGCGTCGTCGGCGACGGTGCGGAGGTCGCCGAGCCACTCGGCCGGCAGCGTGGCCTTCTGGAAAGCGAGGGCGACCACCTGGTCGGAGGGCTCCTCGTCGAGGACCGGGCGCAGGCGGTTGCGGTCGAGGAAGGCGTCGAAGACGGAGGTAGCGACGACGCAGAGAGCGGGGACGTCGAGAGAGAGGCCCGAGACCTCGAGATCCGCGCGCCGCTCGTTCAGGATCCGGGCGGCGGTGACCAGGCCCCGGGCCTTGCCGCCGAGCGAGCCGTCCCCGATCCGGCTGATCCGGCGCGCCGGGTCGAACAGCCGGCGTTCGAAGCGGGGGACGTCCTCGCCCGCGGGGATCACACCCAGCCGCGGTCGCGGCAGGCCTGGGCCACGCGGTTGATGGCGATCACGTACGCTGCGTCGCGAGTGAAGAGCTTTCTCTTCTTCGCGAGCTCGCTCACCGCGTGGAAGGCGGCCGTCATCTTGGTGTCGAGGCGGGCCAGGACCTCGTCCTTCTCCCAGAAGAAGTTCATGTTGCTCTGGACCTGCTCGAAGTAGCTGCAGGTCACCCCGCCCGCGTTTGCCAGGAAGTCGGGGATCACGAAGATGCCCTTCTCCTGGAGGATGGTGTCGGCTTCCGGAGTCGTCGGACCGTTCGCGCCTTCCGCGAGGAGATTCACGTGCGCGTGGATCTTCGGGGCGTTGTCGGCGCGGATCTGGTTCTCCAGGGCGGCCGGGATCAGGATCTCGACCGGCTGCTCGAGCCAGGCGTCGCCGGGCAGCACCTCGTAGCCCAGCTCCTTCGCCTTCGCCTTGTCGATGCCGCCGAAGCGGTCGGAGATCGAGACGAGCTGGTCGGCGTCGACGCCGGAGTCGCGGCGGAAGGAATACGCCGTCTGGTCGGTCTGGTCCCAGCATGCCACGCAGGTGACGGTCCCGCCGATCTGCGAGTAGAGGCGGATCGCGTACTGGGCGACGTTGCCGAAGCCCTGGACGCTGGCGCGCGTCTGGCGGACGTCGATCCCCATGTCCCGCAGCGCCTCGCGGATCGTGAAGACGACGCCGTAGCCGGTGGCCTCGGTGCGGCCCTCGGAGCCGCCCATGCCCACGGGCTTGCCGGTGATGAAGCCGGGGTAGTGCCCGCCGTGGATCGTCTCGAACTCGTCGAGCATCCAGAGCATGTGCTGACCGGAGGTCATGACGTCGGGGGCGGGGACGTCGGCCACGGGCCCGACGTTCCGGGCGAGCTGGCGCACCCAGCCCCGGCAGATCTGCTCCTGCTCGCGCTGGGAGAGGTGGTGGGGGTCGCAGATGACGCCGCCCTTGCCGCCGCCGAGCGGGATGTCGACGACCGCGCACTTCCAGGTCATCCAGGTGGCGAGGGCGCGGACGGTGTCGAGGGTCTCCTGCGGGTGGAACCGGATGCCGCCCTTCGAGGGGCCGCGGGCGTCGTTGTGCTGCACGCGGAAGCCGCGGAAGACCTTGATCCGCCCGTCGTCCATGCGGATCGGGATCGCGAAGCTGTACTCCCGCAGCGGCCAGCGGAGCAGCTCCCGGGTCGCCGGGTCGAGGTCGAGGATGGCGGCCACCTTGTCGAACTGCGCCTGCGCCATCTCGAATGCATTCACGCCCTTGATCGCCATGATGCCGAGTCCTCCTGATGCGCCATCCTAGCCACCCCGGCGTGCCGGAGAAAAGACCCGCACGAACCAGATCTTTTGGCTCATTCGGTGCGCGTGGACCGCCTTTGCCCCCGAAAGCCGTCCAGCACATCCGCGGGGGCTTGCCCCCGGAAGCCGTCCAGCACATCCGCGGGGGTAGTGCCAAGTGATCATGGCACGGCCACCCCGGTGCGCCCCTATCATGGGGGATATCAGGGCCGTCGATCGCCCACGCCCCCCGGATCGGGCGGACGCGGTGGCGGCGACAGGGTTGCCGTATCTCACGGAGAAATCAATGAACGAATACGTCACCTCGCTGATGGCCGAGATCAAGGCCAAGAACCCCGCCGAGCCCGAGTTCCATCAGGCCGTCCAGGAGGTCGTCGAGTCCCTCGCCCCCGTGCTCGATCGACACCCCGAGTACCGCCACGCGAAGATCCTCGAGCGCATCATCGAGCCCGAGAGGGTGATCCTGTTCCGGGTCCCCTGGGTCGACGACCAGGGCAACGTGCGCGTGAACCGCGGCTTCCGCATCGAGATGAACAGCGCGATCGGCCCCTACAAGGGCGGCCTGCGCTTCCACCCCTCCGTCAACCTCGGCATCCTGAAGTTCCTGGCCTTCGAGCAGGTCTTCAAGAACTCGCTCACCACGCTGCCCATGGGCGGCGGCAAGGGCGGCAGCGACTTCGACCCGAAGGGCAAGAGCGACAACGAGGTCATGGCGTTCTGCCAGGCCTTCATGGCCGAGCTCTTCCGCCACATCGGGTCCGACACGGACGTGCCGGCCGGCGACATCGGGGTGGGCGGCCGGGAGATCGGCTACCTCTTCGGGATGTACAAGAAGCTCCGCAACGAGTTCACCGGCGTCCTCACCGGGAAGGGCCTGAACTGGGGCGGCTCGCTCATCCGGCCCGAGGCCACCGGCTACGGCTGCGTGTACTTCGCCCAGGAGATGCTGGGCACCCGCAAGGAGTCGCTCCAGGGCAAGAACTGTCTCGTCTCCGGCAGCGGCAACGTGTCGCAATACACGGTCGAGAAGATCCTCGACCTCGGCGGCAAGGTGGTCACCGTCTCCGACTCGAGCGGGTACGTCTACGACGAGGCGGGGATCGACCGCGAGAAGCTGAAGTTCGTGATGGACCTGAAGAACGTCCGCCGCGGCCGAATCAAGGAGTACGCGGACAAGTGGAAGACGGCGGTCTACACCTCGTTCGACCACAAGCTCGACTACAACCCGCTCTGGAACCACAAGGCCCACTGCGCCTTCCCGAGCGCGACGCAGAACGAGATCAACGGGAAGGACGCGGAGAACCTGCTCAAGAACGGCGTCTACGTGGTCGCCGAGGGCGCCAACATGCCGAGCACGATCGACGCAGTCAACCGTTTCCTGGGCGCCAAGATCCTCTACGGGCCGGGCAAGGCGGCGAACGCCGGCGGGGTCGCCACCTCCGGCCTCGAGATGTCGCAGAACAGCATGAGGCTCTCCTGGAGCCGCGAGGAGGTGGACCAGCGCCTCCACGGCATCATGAAGAGCATCCACAAGGCCTGCTGGGAGACCGCCGAGCACTTTGGCACCCCGGGCAACTACGTCAACGGCGCCAACATCGCGGGCTTCCTGAAGGTCGCCAACGCGATGATGGACCAGGGCGTGGTGTAGCCCCGACCCGCGCGGGAGCGCGGGTCGGAGTTGGGCCGTCAGGCCGTCACCCCGGCGAGCGGCACGCTCGCCGGGGTGCTTTCCTTCCTGTGTGGGCCTTCCCGAAGGCCCTCGGGAAGGCCGGCCTTGCGTAACGGAACCCAAGGACCGGCTCAGATCGCCCCGCGCTGTCGCGCGGGGCGTGCATCAGTACCGGTAGCGATCGGACTTGTACGGGCCCTGCCTGCCGACGCCGATGTACTCGGCCTGCTGATCGGTGAGCTCGGTGAGCTGCGCGTTCAGCTTCCTGAGCTGCAGCCGCGCCACCTTCTCGTCGAGGTGCTTGGGCAGGGTGTAGACGTTCACCGGGTACTTCCCGCTGTCCTTCTCGGTCCACAGCTCGATCTGGGCGATCGTCTGGTTCGCGAACGACGAGGACATGACGTACGACGGGTGCCCGGTCCCGCAGCCCAGGTTCACGAGCCGGCCCTTCGCGAGCAGGATGAGTCGCTTGCCGTCGGGGAAGACCACGTGGTCCACCTGGGGCTTGATCTCCTCCCAGCGGTAGCCCTCGATCGAGGCGACGTCGATCTCGTTGTCGAAGTGGCCGATGTTGCAGACGATGGCCTGGTCCTTCATCTTCGCCATGTGATCGTGGGTGATCACGTGGTAGTTCCCGGTGGCGGTCACGAAGATGTCGGCCTTGTCGCACGCGTAGGCCATCGTCACCACGCGGTAGCCCTCCATCGCGGCCTGCAGCGCGCAGATGGGGTCGATCTCGGTCACCCAGACCTGGGCGGAGAGGGCGCGCAGGGCCTGCGCCGAGCCCTTGCCGACGTCGCCGTACCCGCAGACGACCGCGACCTTGCCCGCGATCATCACGTCGGTCGCGCGCTTGATGCCGTCGACGAGCGACTCGCGGCAGCCGTAGAGGTTGTCGAACTTCGACTTGGTGACGGAGTCGTTCACGTTGATGGCCGGGACCTTCAGCTCGCCCTTCGCGTGCATCTGGTAGAGGCGGTGGACGCCGGTGGTCGTCTCCTCGGTGACGCCGCGGACCGAAGCCAGCTGGCGCGAGTACCAGCCGGGCTTCGCGGCGAGGCGCTTCCCGATGGCGGCGAAGAGGACGCGCTCCTCCTCGCTGTGCGGGCTGGCGAGGACGGAGGGGTCCTTCTCCGCCTTCGAGCCGAGGTGGAGCAGCAGGGTGGCGTCGCCGCCGTCGTCGAGGATCATGTTGGTGGCGGCGCCGTCGGGCCACTCGAAGATGCGGTGCGTGAAATCCCAGTACTCCTCGAGCGACTCGCCCTTGCAGGCGAACACCGCGGTCCCGCTCTTGGCGATGGCGGCGGCGGCGTGGTCCTGCGTGGAGAAGATGTTGCACGACGCCCAGCGCACCTCGGCGCCGAGGGCCTTCAGCGTCTCGATCAGCACCGCGGTCTGGATCGTCATGTGGAGCGAGCCGGAGATGCGCGCGCCGCGCAGGGGCTGGCTCTTCGCGTGCTCCTCTCGGATCGCCATGAGGCCGGGCATCTCCGTCTCGGCGATCGCGATCTCCCGGCGGCCCCACCCGGCCAGGGAGAGATCGGCCACCTTGAAGTCGGCGGCTTTCGTCTGGGCAGTTGCGGACATTCCTGACTCCTCGCTTTCGTAGGGGAGCGCCCGAAATGTGAAGGGCGCCCCAAACCGGTCCATCGGTTCGCGAGCGCCGTTGTCTTCGCTGAGCCTGGCCCCGTTCGCGACGGGGTCGCAGCGCCCCTCAGCTACCACTATTCTGCCCGATCGGCGGACGAGTGCAAGGGGGTGGCCGCGGCCTCGAGCCGGCCGTGCGCGATCGACGTGCTAGTCTTCGAGCTGGACAGAGGCTCCCATGACGGCCAGCCCGACCGGACGCCGCCGCTTCCACGAGTACCAGGACCTGATGCGCCACCGCATCATGGACATCCTCCTGGTCTCGACGCCCTACGACACGTTCATCCTCGAGGAGGCGGGGGAGCTGTCCGAGCGGATGCTCGGCGAGTTCCGCAACCTCGACCTCCACTATTCCCCGGGGCTCACCGGCATCTCCACGGGCACCGAGGCGCTCCGCATCGCCCGCGAGAACAGCCGGGTCAACCTGATCATCACGACGCCCCACCTCGCGGACATGGACGCGGCCGAGCTCGCCCGGCGCATCAAAGCCGAAGGCCTCGACGTGCCGGTCGTGCTCCTCGCCTGGGACACCCAGGAGCTCGCCGACTTCCAGGCCCGGAAGGACACCTCCGCCATCGAGCGGACGTTCCTCTGGCAGGGCGACGCCCGGACCCTGGTGAGCATCGTGAAGTCCGTGGAGGACTGGAGGAACGCCGAGCACGACACCGGCGCGGTGGGGGTGCAGGTCATCATCCTCGTCGAGGACAACGTCCGGTACTACTCGTCCTTCCTGCCCGTGATGTACACGGAGCTGCTGCACCACTCGCAGCGGGTCATCGTCGAGGGCCTGAACCTCTCGCAGAAGATCCTCCGAATGCGGGCGCGGCCGAAGATCCTGCTGTGCACGACGTGGGAGGAGGCCGAGCGGGCCTTCGAGCGGTATGCCGAAGAAGTGCTGGGCATCATCTCGGACGTCGAGTTCCCGCGGGCGGGGGAGAGGGTCCCGCGGGCGGGGGCCGACTTCGCCCGACAGGTGAGGGCCGCCTACCCGGACGTGCCGATCGTCCTGCACTCCTCGCGGCCCGAGAACGAGGCCCTCGCCGGGAGCGTGGGGGCGGACTTCCTCCTCAAGGGGTCGCCCCTCCTCCTCCAGGAACTGCGCGACGTGATGCTCGAGCGCTTCGGCTTCGGCGACTTCGTCTTCCGCCGGCCGGACGGAACGGAGGTGGACCGTGCGGCCGACCTCCGGAGCCTCGAGGAGAAGCTCGCCACGGTGCCGGAGGAGTCGATCGTCCACCACGCGGCCCGCAACCACTTCTCGCGCTGGCTCAAGGCCCGCACCGAGTTCGCGCTCGCCCACGAGCTGCGGCCGCGGACGCTCGACGATTACGCGAGCCCGCAGGCCCTCCGGGAGAGCCTCATCCGGGCGATCGCCTCCTACCGGCTCGAGCAGGCCCGCACGCTGGTCACCGACTTCGACCGCGACGACTTCGACCTGAGCGGCGACTTCTACCGCATGGGGGGCGGCTCGCTCGGCGGCAAGGCGCGCGGCCTCGCCTTCGTGCGGCGGCTGCTGGCCCAGCAGGGGCTGCGCGACCGCTTCGACGGCGTCGAGATCGCGGTGCCGATCTCGGCGGTGCTGGGGACCGACATCTTCGACCGCTTCCTGGACGACAACGACCTGCGCTACTTCGCGATCGAGTGCGAGGACGACGCGGAGATCCAGTCCCGCTTCCGGGCCGCCCGCTTCCCGGAGGAGGCGGAGCGCGACGCAGCGGCGTTCCTCGAGCGGGCCACCTGGCCCCTGGCCGTCCGCTCGTCGAGCCTCCTCGAGGACTCCCAGCACCAGCCGTTCACCGGCGTCTACGACACGCTGATGCTCGCGAACAACGCCTGGAGCCTCGGCGAGCGGCTCGGCCGGGCGATCGTCGCGATCAAGCGCGTCTACGCCTCCACCTTCTCCCAGCACGCGAAGGCCTACCTCCGGGCCACGCCCTACCGGCTGGAAGAGGAAAAGATGGCGGTGATCCTGCAGCGCATCGTGGGGGCGCCGCGCGGCGGGCGCTTCTACCCGGACTTCTCGGGCGTCGCCCGCTCGCACAACTTCTACCCCTCGCCGCCGATGGCCGCGCAGGACGGGGTGGTGGCGGTCGCGCTCGGCATGGGCCGCGCGATCGTCGAGGGGGGCGCCTGCATCCGCTTCTGCCCGCGCTACCCGCAGCACATCCTGCAGTTCGCGTCCGTCGACGACATGCTGGAGACGACGCAGCGGGATTTCTGGGCGCTGCCGCTCGAGGGCCGGACGGCGGACGGCAGCATGCGCGAGGAGTCGTTCGGCCTCGCGGTGGCGGAGGCGGACGGCGTGCTGGCGGCGGTCGCCTCGACCTACTCGCCGGAGAACGACGCCGTCTACGACGGTCTCTCCCGCCCGGGGCCGCGACTCGTCACGTTCGCGCCGGTCCTGAAGCAGGGGCGCTTCCCGCTCGCCGACGTGCTCTCGACCCTGATGCTGGAGGGGGAGCGGGGGATGGGCACCCCGGTCGAGATCGAGTTCGCGGTGAACCTCGCCGTCCCTCCCGGCGGCCGCCGGGAGTTCGGCTTCGTGCAGATGCGGCCGCTCGCGCTGATGCACGAGAGCGAGGCGGTGGAGATCGGCGAGGTGGACCCGGCCGCCGTCGTCTGCCGCAGCCAGCGGGTGCTCGGCAACGGGCGGCTCGAGGGGATCCGGGATCTCGTGGTGGTGGACTTCCAGCGCTTCGAGCGGGCACGGAGCTGGGAAGCGGCGGCGGAAGTGGGCCGCCTCAACGGCCTGCTGCTCGGGGAGCGCACGCCCTACGCGCTCGTGGGGGTGGGCCGCTGGGGCTCGCGGGACCCGTGGCTCGGCATCCCGGTCACCTGGGACCAGGTGTCGGGGGCACAGGTCATCGTCGAGGCCGGGCTGCGCGACCTGAAGGTGACGCCTTCACAGGGCACGCACTTCTTCCAGAACCTGACCTCGTTCAACGTGGGCTACTTCACCGTGAACCCGGAGAGCGGGGACGGCACCGTGGACTGGACCTGGCTCGAAGCCCAGCCCACCCTCTCGAGCGCCGCCCACGTCCGGCGCATCCGCCTCGAGAAGCCGATCCTGGTGCTCATGAACGGCAAGAAGAACGAAGGCGTGATCCTCAAGCCGTAGGCAGCGACGCCACGAAGGCCCGAACGGCGTCCGCGTCCGGCAGGGCGCCGATCTCGAGGCGGAACGAGACCGACTCGCCGGGGGCGAGGTTCCGCAGCGAGCCGTTCTCCCGCTGCTCGCGGCGGGTGGGCGTCATCGCGTGGGTCGAGGGCTCGAGGCCGCAGACGTACTCGCCCTCGCCCGTCATCTTCCAGTGGGCGAGCACCGGCAGCTCGGCCGCGCGCCAGCGCACGAACGCGCCGAAGGCGAGGGCGCGGTTCGCGATCGCCGCGGAGGCGAAGCCGTCCGCCGCGACCCGCGGCTCGTGGAAGAACACCTGCTCGGCGAACCCGGCCTGCGGCGGGCCGAAGCGGAGGTGGTCGGCGAGGCCGGCCTCGGCCGCGGGATCGCGCGGGCGGACGGAGCGGTCGCGCACCAGGAGCTCCGAAAAGGAGCTCACCACCGGAAAGCCGAAGTTGCAGTGGTAGAGCAGGGCGAGCGGCGCGGGCCGGAAGCCCTCGTTGGTCACGCGGTCCTCGAGGACGAGGCTCGTCGCGCCGAGCCGGGTCGCGACCCGGCGCTCGAGGCGCAGGTTCTCGCCGAAGAGGCGCGCCTGGCGCGTCTCTCCCTCGATCTCCAGAGCGTACTCCTCGCCGCGCCACTCCTGGCTCACGCGCAGGTTCTCGGCGGGGAGGTGCGAGGCTCGGCCGTGGAGGCCGTAACCCTCCCCCTCGGGATCGGGCGGGCCGAAGTGATCGAGGCCGCAGGTGGTGACGAGGCCGCCCCCGAACGTCCGCAGCCAGCCGATCCCGTGGGGCTCGTGGAGCGCGGGCGAGCCGAGCGCCGGGTGCAGCCACGCGAGCGGCCGGCCCGCGTGCTCCGCGAACCCGAGGTCGAGCCCGCGATCGACGAGCACCAGGAAGCGGAAGCCGGAGCCGGTGTACACCTCGGCCGCGCGCATGCCGCGCACGCGGCCGTCGGCGAGCTCCACGAGCCGGATCCCCGCCAGCTGGGGCATCCCCCCGACGAGCCGGCGAATCTCCTCCCTCCCGAACGAACGGCCGAAGAGACTGAGCATGTAACCCCCTGTGCGGTCGCATGATAGCCGAGCCGGGCGAAAGGGAGAGCAGAGGGGCTTGCGTGGGCTGATAACATAGTGAGTTGCGCAGGGTTCGTCCTGCGGCTCCGGCCCGCCGTCGTCCGCGGTAGTGGCCGGGGGATCCCAAACGCGGACACTGGAGGCCGGGACCGCGATCGCGGGGCCGGTACTTTCACACCCTATGAAGAGGATTTCCGTTCTGCCCGTTCTCGCGGGCGTGGCACTGTTGTCCGTCGCCTGCGCCAAGGAACCCACCGACACCCTGAACACCGCCAAGAGCGCCCTCGCCGCGGCGAAGACCGCCGAGGCCGCCGACTACGCGCCGGCCGCCCTGGCCGCCGCCGAGACCGCCGCCGCCGCGCTCGATGCCGAGGTCAAGGCCCAGGCCGAGAAGTTCGCCCTCACCCGCTCCTACACCAAGACGGCCGAGCTCGCCACGGCGGCCAAGGCCGCGGCGGACACGGCGGCGGCCGAGGCCGTCACCGGCAAGGAGCAGATGAAGACGGAGGCCACGACCCTGGTCGCCGGTGTGCGCTCGGCCGTGGACGCGGCGAAGGCGGCGCTCGCCAAGGCCCCGAAGGGCAAGGGCAGCGCGGTCGACCTCGAGGCCATGAAGTCCGACGTCACGGGCGTCGAGACGGCGCTCGCCGACATGGACGCGGCCATCGCCGCCGGCAAGTACAAGGATGCCAAGGTCAAGGCCGAGGCCGCCAAGGCGACCCTCGACAAGATCGTGGCCGACGTGCAGGCGGCGATCGACGCGAAGAAGGGCGCGAAGAAGTAACAGCGTTCGACGGGGCGCGGCCCTCGCCGGTCGCGCCCCGTCCCCGCCTCTCTCCTGCTTCCCCTGTCCCCGCCGGGAGTGCTCCGCGGCCCCCGGGCTCGCGCGCTGGCCGGGGTCTGTCTCCTCGCCGTCCTCGTCCTCGCGATCGAGATGCGGACGAGCGGGCGCGCGCGGCCTCCGGCCGGTGCCCGCGAGTCGGCGGTCGCGGCGTTCGAGGCGGCCAGCCGGGGCCCCGCCCCCCGCTGGGCCCCGGAGGCCCTGCGCGCCGCCGACGGGGCGCGGCGCGACGCGCTCCTCGAGTGGAGCCGGCAGGAGAACCGCCTGCTCCCGCTCCGTGACTTCCGTCCGGTGGCCGGGCAGCTCGCCGGCGCCGAGGCCCTCGCCCGGGAGGCGGAGCGCGTTGGGGAGGAGCTCCGCGCCGACGGGCGCGCGGCGGCGGAACAGGCGGTGCGGGAAGCCCACGCCGTCGAGGCGCACGCCGAGGCCCTCGTCGCCGTCACGGCGCTGCCGCGCTCCGAGCGCGTGCACCTGCTGCGCGCGAGGCTCCTCGTCCGCGAGGCCGAGGCGCTGCTCCGCGAGGAGGAGATCGAGGCCGCCCGGGTCCGCGCGGACCTCTCGCGTAGCGAGCTCCGCGAGGCGCTCGGCCCCGCCCTCGAGGCGGCGGAGCGCTACACTTCGCGGGAGCAGGTCGCGACCTGGCGCCGCTGGATCGACGAGACGCGGGCGCGGTCCCGCGCCACGGGCGAGGCCGCGATCCTCGTCCTCAAGGAGAAGAACGTCCTCGTGCTCGTCTCGAGGGGCGTGGCCGCGCGGACCTACGACGCCGAGATCGGCTCGAACGCGCTCGGGGTCAAGCAGCGTCAGGGCGATCGCGCGACCCCCGAGGGCCGCTACCGCATCGCGGCGAAGAGGGACCACGGGCGCAGCCGCTATTACCGTGCCCTCCTCCTCGACTACCCGAACGCCGCCGACCGCGAGCGCTTCGCCGCCGCCCAGAGGCGCGGGGAGATCCCGCGGGAGGCGAGCATCGGGGGCCTCATCGAGATCCACGGCGAGGGCGGCCGCGGGCAGAACTGGACCGAGGGCTGCGTCGCCCTGTCCAACTCCGACATCGACGACCTGTACCGCCGGGTCGACGTCGGCACGCGAGTGACGATCGTGGGCGGCGACGGCCGCGACGGGGCGTTCTCCGACCTGCTCGCCCAGGTCGACGGAGACCGCGAGAACGGAAGGCCATGAGCCCCGATCCCGAGACACCACCGGGCGCCGCACCGCCGGAGGAACCCGCGGGCGCGGTGCCCTCCCCGGCTCGCTTCGGCCGCCTGCGGGCCCTGCTCCGCCGGCGCTCGGTGAAGGTCGTCGCGGCGCTGGCCTTCCTCGCCTTGCTGGCGCTCGCGGGGACGGGGTGGGACTTCCGGGCCGTGCCGCCGGCGGGCGCGGACGTGGTCGTCTCCCCCGAGGCGAAGCCCGCCTCGCGCGAGGCGGCGCGGCTCCTCGTCGAGCGGCAGCGCCTGGAGACGGCCCTGCGCCGCAAGGTCCCGCGCGGCCCCTGGATCGTCATCGACCAGACGCACAATCGGCTCCGCCTCATGAAGGGCGACGACACCCTCCTCGAGGCGCCGTGCTCGGCGGGCTCGGGGATGGTGCTCAAGGAGGGCTCGGGCGGCCGGGTCTGGGTGTTCGACACGCCGCGGGGCCGCTTCGAGGTGCTCTCCAAGCTGGCGAACCCCGTGTGGCGCAAGCCCGACTGGGCCTTCGTCGAGGAGGGCGAGCCGATCCCCAAGGACCCGGGCGACCGGCTCGAGTACGGCTCGCTCGGCGAGTACGCCCTCTACTTCGGCAACGGTTACCTGATCCACGGCACGCTCTACGAGCGCCTGCTCGGGCGGCCCGTCAGCCACGGCTGCGTCCGGCTCGGCCGAGACCCGCTCCGCGAGGTCTACCGCCAGGCGCCGGTCGGCACGCCGGTCTACATCTACTGACACCGATGCGCGCCCGCCGCCTGCTCCTCTCCCTCGCCGCCGCCCTCGCCGTCGCGAGCGCGGCGTCGCCCGCCCGGCCGGCTCCGCCCGCGCCGGTCGGCGCCGACGACCCCGAGACCGCCCGCGCCCGCCGGGAGGTCGAGCGGCTCCGCGTCGAGCGCGACCTTGCCGCGGGAAAGGGCTTCTACCTCCGGCTCGACGCCTCTCGCCACCGCCTCGCCCTCATGCTGCAGGGCGTCGCCCTCGACGACTACGCGGCGAGCGCGCTCGAGTGGGGCGTCCCCGAGGTGCTGTTCGTGGACCGGACGCGCGGCCCCGACTGGGACGCCACGGCGTTCTCGAAGGGCCGCCTCGAGCCCGAACGCGAGAGGGACCGCATCGAGGTCGTTGCGCGTCCGCCCACTGCCTCGCCCTCGCCGCCCCCGATACCGAAGAGCGCCGAAGAGGCGTACTCGGTGCCGTCGCCCTACCGCATCGTGTTCGCGGAGGGCGTGTCGCTCGAGGTGCGGGCGCGGGGCCACGGGGGGCGCAACCGCTCCGGCTTCCGCCGGCTCGCGGACGCCGTGACCCTGCGGTTCGCCGACCTGGGGACGGCCCTCGGCTTCGGCGCGAAGGAGCGCCTGAGGCTGCGGGTCACCCTCGAGGCCGAGGACGCGGCGTCGCTCTACCGGTCGTTGCCGCCGGACGTCGGTCTCATCGTCGTCGGGCTGCCGGGTCGCTGAGGGGGCCGCAGGCTCAGGCCGGCGGCGGCAGTGCCCGCCGGCGGATGGCGAAGGCGCGTGCGGGGTTCTCGACGAGAAGCGTGTGGACCTCCCCGTCCCCCAGGCCCCGCGCGCGGAGCGCCGGCACGAACGTGTCGAACAGGAACGTGTGCGGGCGGTAGGCGCCCCCGCCGGGCTCGCCGACGTGGTACCAGCCCGCGTCCTGCGAGACGAGCACGCGATCGAGCCGGCCGCGGCGGAAGAGGTCCACGACCGCCTCGACGTGGGCCTCGAGGCTCCTCGGGCCCACCCCGTCTAGCTCCACCCAGGTGCCCTGCTGCGCGGCCCAGGAGCGGGTCGCAGGGTCCTTCTCGTTCTGGGGATGGACCCAGACGTACGCCTCGGGCGAGACGCCCAGCCGCTTCAGGGTCGCGATGATCTCGAGGGCGGCCGCTCCGCTGGCGGTGTGAATGGCCAGGGTCAGGCCGGTGTCGAGGTGACAGAGCGCCCCCGCCTCGGCGAGTTTGCGATCAATGTCCGAGAGCGGCCCCGCGTCGACACCGATCTTCACGAAGCCGGGGCGGATGCCGGTGCCCTCGATGC
>JBGPQQ010000009.1:0-18450 GCA_041489115.1 Vicinamibacteria bacterium
CAGGCCTCGCACGCGCGCGTCGAGGCCGGCGCGGAACGACAGCAGGCCCCGGACGATGGGCCGCGTCTCGTGGAAGACGCGGAGTTGAGAGCGGACCCTCTCGGGCAGGGCCGCCCAGTCCCCCTCGTTGAAAGCCCCCGCGTCGCCCTTGCCGCGCAGCACCCAGATGGCCTGGTTGATCTCGGCCAGCGCGAGGACGTAGCGCACGTCGTCGGGGCGGGCGCGGAGGTCGTCTGCGGGAGCGAGGGAGAGGCCCGCGCGCTCCAGTTCGGCTTTCGGGAGCGCGAAGGCCGACGTCGACCGCAGCGCCTGGAGCACGAGCGTCTTGCCTCGGAGGTCGCGGAGCGATTGAATGGGGGCGTCCTTACGGGTGAAGAAGACGCTACGGTACTCGTGCTGCCCGCGGCGCACCACGACGAGCGCCGGATCGAGACGGCGGGAGCGCTCCTGCAGGACCAGCGTCGGAAAGACGGTCTCGATGACGAGCTCCACCTGGCCCCGGGCGAGGCGCTGGGACAGGTCGCCCAGGTCCCTGGCGATCACCAGGTCGCCCACGTCCACGCCCGACGGGGCGAGGCGCTCGCGCAAACGCGCCAGCATCGCGCCGAACACCTTCAGCATGCGGTCGGGCTCGTTCGGCTCTTCGGCGATGACGCCGAGGCGCAGGGGCGCACGCTCCCCCCGGGCGAGGGCGGCCGGCGCGGGGAAAAGCGCGAGCGACCCCGCGAGAGCGAGGCTCGCGAGACCGGAACGGCGGCTCACCGGCGCGACTCCAGGACCACGGTGCGCCCATTGTCGGCTCCGGCGCCCCTACCCGCAACCGCGCGTCGACCGGAGCTCGCGCAGGCCACCTGGCGGGTGGAGCTGAAGCGCTTGTCCTCGAAGAGCTTCTTCCCGAGGGCCAGGGAAATCGGCGTGCTACCATGCCCCCCGGCCTCGTGCGCCTCGCGTGCGCGGCCCGGTTGTGACCGCATGGATCGCGAGCGGATCGGCAAGTACCAGATCGTCGGTGAGCTCGGCCGCGGCACGATGGGCGAGGTCTACAAGGCCAGGGACCCCGTCCTCAACCGCTTCGTCGCCCTGAAGACGCTGGGGGTGCGGGCCGCAACCGGCGACGAGACCTTGCAGCGCTTCCAGCGCGAGGCGCAGGCGGCGGCGGTCCTCAACCACCCGAACATCGTCACCGTCCACGACTTCGGGGAGGAGCACGGCCTCCTCTACATGGCGATGGAGCTCCTCGAGGGCACCGATCTCCGGGACGCGATCGACAACGAGCTCCTGAAGACGCTCGAGGAGAAGCTCGACGTGATGGACGGCGTCCTCGCCGCGCTCGACTACGCCCACGCCCGGGGCGTCGTCCACCGCGACGTCAAGCCGGCGAACATCCACATCGGGCCGGGGCGGCGGGTCAAGATCATGGACTTCGGCCTGGCCCGGGTGAGCACCTCCGAGATGACGCAGGAGGGAATCGTCCTCGGCACGCCAAACTACATGTCGCCCGAGCAGGCGCTCGGGGACAAGGTGGACGGGCGCTCCGACCTCTTCTCGACCGGGGCGGTGCTCTACGAGCTGCTCACCGGCCACAAGCCCTTCGAGGCCGACTCGACGCCGAGCGTCCTCTTCCAGGTCGTCCACCGGCAGCCGCCGCCGGTGCGCCGCTGGGCGCCCGAGGTGCCGGGCAGGATCGTGGCGGTGGTGAACCGGTCGCTGGAGAAGGACCGCGAGAAGCGCTTCGCCTCCGCCGGCGACATGCGGGCGGCGATCGCCATCGCGCGCCAGGCGCTCGCGCCGGCGGCGTCGAAGGCTCCCCCGCTCCCGCCCCCCCGGCCGGCGCAGCCCCCGCCCCTGCCCCCGACCGCGGCGCCGACCGCCGCACCGCGCGCCTCCGACGCCGCCGCGCCGCCCGTCCTCCCGCGGCCGCGCGTCCCGACGCCGCAGCCGATGCCGTCCCCGCCGGCGTTGCGCCCCTCGCCGCCGACGCTGCCTCCCGGCTCGGCTCCGCCCGGCGGCCGCCCGACGTGGCGGCCGCTGGTGGTCGGGGCCAGCGTAGCCGGCCTCGGGCTCGCCGCGGTGGCCGTCGGCCTGTGGCTGCGCGGCCGGGGCGTGCCGGTGCCGGCCTCGAGCGCGGCCACCGCGTCGGTGAGCGCGCTCACCCACGAGCTGGTGCGCAAGCAGGTGCAACTGGCCCGGCGCGAGCTCGAGGACAAGAACTACGCCTCGGCGGCCGCCGAGGCCGCGGGCGCGCTGAAGCTGGCCCCGGGCGACGCGGACGCGGGCGCCGTGCTGTCCACCACCCGGGATCGGGTGCGCGAGCTGGACCAGTCGATCGCCGAGGCACACCGCCTCCTCGAGGCGGGAGACACCGCAGGCGCCTCGCGCGAGCTGTCGCACGTGCTGGAGCTCGACCCGCGGCACCCGGCGGCGGCCGAGCTGTCGGCGCGCCTCAACAGCGTCTTCCTCGCGCCGGCGGACGAGGCGGCGGCGGCCATGAGGTCGGCCCGCTCTTCCGCAGCGGCCGCGCGCGTCCCCGCCGAGGCGCTCCGGACGGCCGACGCCGGCGCCCGGCAGGCCGACGCGCTCGTGGCGAAGGGCGAGTTCGCGAACGCGACGCGCGCCTTCCTCGAGGCCCGCGACGCCTTCGACCGCGCGCGGCGCGACGCGCTCCAGAGCCGGGCGGCGACCCCGGCCCCGGCCCTCACGTCCGCAGCAGCCCCGTCCACGACCGCGCCGCCCGCCCCCGAGCCGACCGCGACGCCTCTTCCGAGCCGCACGTTCACCGCGGAAGCCACGGCGGTCTCGACCGCCGCCGCCGGCGGCATCGAGGGCTTCGACAGCTCGGACGTGAGCAGCCGCCGCCCGCCGCAGTTCGTCGGGCGGATGGAGTTCGAGGTGCTGCCGCCGGCCGTGCGGCCCGGCGAGCTTTTCGTCGTGCGCATCCATCTCCGGAACGACGGCCGGCGCGCGGTGAAGATCCGGGGCGTGTCCCTGGCCTCGGTCGTGGACGGCCAGCGGAACCCGGCGCCGGTGAAGCCCCTCCAGCGCGAGGTCCCGGCCCAGTCGCGCGCCCTCGTCGCAGAGTACTCCGACGTGTGGGGCGAGGCGCAGTCGTGGGCCCTCGAGGCCGTCCTCACCACGGAACGGGACGAGACGGTCACCAGTCGTCTGCGAGCCAACTGAGAACGGAGAAACGCCATGCCCCCTCAGATCTCCGAGCGCGGCCGGAAGATGCCCGCCTCCCCCATCCGCAAGCTGATGCCGCTCGCCGACGAGGCGAAGCGCCGCGGGGTGAAGGTCTACCACCTCAACATCGGCCAGCCCGACCTCGAGACGCCGCCCGCCATGCGCGCGAAGCTCGCGCAGGCGCCGAGCATCTTCGCCTACACGCCCTCGGCGGGGACGGCGGAGTGCCTGGCCACCCTGCAGGAGTACTACCGGCGCCTCGGCATCGCGCTCGAGGCCGACGAGATCATCGCCACCACCGGCGGCAGCGAGGCAATCCTCTTCGCGCTCACGGCCTGCGCCGGCGAGGGCGACGAGGCTCTCGTGGTCGAGCCCTTCTACACGAACTACATCGCGTTCGCGACGATGGCGGGCGTGCGGCTCGTGCCGCTCCGCGCGAAGGGCGAGGACGGCTTTCACCTTCCCCCGATCGCAGAGTGGCGGAAGGCGCTCACCCCGCGCACGCGGCTCGTGCTGCTGTGCAATCCCGGCAACCCCACCGGCACGGTCTACCGGACGGACGAGCTGGAAGCGGTCGCGGCTTTCTGCCGCGAGAACGGCCTCTTCCTCGTGGCCGACGAGGTCTACCGCGAGCTCGTCTACGACGGCCGCTCGTCCGCGAGCGTCCTCAGCCTGCCCGGGTGCGAGCGGATCGCGGTCGTGGTGGACAGCCTCTCGAAGCGCTACAGCGCCTGCGGGATCCGCCTCGGCTGCCTCGCCACGCGCAACCGGGACGTGTACGGGGCCGCGCTGCGCATGGCGCAGGGGCGCCTCTCGCCTCCCGGCCTCGCCCAGCTCGTGGCCCTCGGGGCGAACGAGCTCGGGCCCGACTACGCGAAGGGCATCGTGCGGGAGTACCAGGCGCGGCGCGACGTGCTCTTCGAGGGCCTCTCGCGCATCCCCGGCGTCTTCCTGCGGAAGCCCGAGGGCGCCTTCTACTTCGTGGCGCGGCTGCCCGTCGAGGACGGCGAGGAGTTCGCCTCGTGGCTGCTCACCGAGTACGCCTACGAGGGAAGGACGGTGATGGTGGCCCCCGCCCAGGGCTTCTACGCGACGCCCGGCCTCGGCCGGGACGAGGTGCGCATCGCCTACGTCCTCAAGAAGGAGGACCTCGAGGCCTCGGTGCGGATCCTCGCCCACGCGATCCCGACCTACCAGGCGGTGCAGGTCGCCCGGCTCGCCGGCGCGCGCACGAAGGCCTGAGACGCCGGGCCCGTTGAGAGCGGCGCGCGGCCTCGCCGGAATGGCGACCGCCCGGTAGACCGTCCAGACGGCGTCCCGGACCTGGACGTCCGGGCACCGTCGCGTTCGACGGGCACCGCCCGCGAACCTCTCGCTCCTTCAGCCACTTCGCGAGAGAAGGCCCGCCCGCACCCGCCCTGGCACGCGCGGTGCAGGAGGCGAGGGTATGAGCGAGGGGAGGCTCCGCATCCTGGTGGCGGACGACGAGGAAGGGGTGCTCTTCGCCCTCAAGGAGTACCTCGGCTGCTGCGGCTGGGAGGTGGACACGGCGCTCTCGGCCACGGACGACGAGCGCCTGCTCGAGGTGAACGGCTACGCCGCGGTCATCACGGACCTGCGCTTCTCCGGCCCGACCGGTACCGAGGGGCTCGCGATCGTGCGCGCGGCGCGGAAGCGCAACCCCCACGCGCCCGTCGTGGTGATGACCGGGTACGGCTCGCCCGAGGCCGAGGCCGCGGCCCGGCGCCTGGGCGTGGACGCCTTCATCCCGAAACCCGTGCCCCTCTGGGAGCTGGCCCGCCTCGTCCAAGGGTGGGCCGCGGGCTGAGGCTTCAGCCGCGACGGGCTGCGACCGAGCGGTTCACTCCCGCGAGCCGGAGCGGGCCGGCACGGTCACGAAGTCGGGGGCCAGCACGCGGGCCTTCGCGTTGAGCGCCGGCACGTCGGTCTCCAGGATCGCCTTCCACTCGCCGGAGAGGGCGTCGAGCTCCCTTTTCAGCTCCACGTAGACGTCGCGCATGCCCTGGGTCGGGCCGCCGTCGCCGTCGTGGACCGCGGAGTAGAGCGGCGCAAGGCGCGAGTACAGCTTCGCCCCGCCCGGCATGGCCAGGATGTCGTAGCTGACCTCAGCCTTCGGGTTGTGCAGCTTCTCCTCGAGGGCGTCGCACTTCGCGACGAGCGCGTCCGCGGCCTCGGCGAGCGGCGCCGCCTCGGACCGGCCCTCGATCGACCCCGCGCGGGCCTTCACCTGATCGCGCACCGAGCGCAGGTCGTGGACGATGCCGGAGAGCCACGCCAGGTCCGCGCGCAGCGCGAGGGCGAAGGCCAGCTGTTCTTCGAGGTCCGCCCCCGGGACCGTCACGCGGGGGTCGAGGCGCACTTCGACCGGCGTCGTGAAGGCCTGGCCGTCCACGGTCAGCCTCGCCGTGTAGGTGCCGGGCAGCGCCATCGGGCCCTCGCCGGGGTCCCCCGAGTCGATCTTCGCGGGCTTGATCTTCGGCGCCCCCTCGTAGCGCAGGTCCCAGACCGCCCGCTGCAGGCCGGCCTTCTTCGGCAGGGCCTTCTTCTCGGGCTCGTCCCCGGCCGGGTCGGGGTCGTCCTTCGGCGTCTCGGGCTCTTCCTTCTGGCTGGTCAGCCGGCGGATCACCGTGCCCTTCTCGTCCAGGATCTCGAGAACGACGTCGCCCTTCGGATCGTCTTTCAGCCAGTAGTGGAGGACCGCCCCCACCGGCGGGTTCTGGCCGGGGCCCTTGACCTGCGACGAGATCGGGGCGTCGTAGCGCCAGCGCACGGCGGGGCGCACCGTGAAGAGGTGCGCCGCCTGCGCCTCCACGTCCTTCGACCACTCGCGCAGAGCCGTGAGGTCGTCGAGGATCCAGATCGATCGGCCGTGCGTGCCGACCACGAGGTCGTCGTCCTTCACCACGAGGTCGTGGACGGCCACCGTCGGCAGGTTGAGCCGCAGCTCCCTCCAGGTCGCGCCGTCGTCGGGCGAGGTCGAGATGCCTTTCTCCGTCCCCACGTAGAGAAGCCCCTTCTTCTTCGGGTCCTCGCGCACCGCGTGGAGGTAGACGCCCCTCGGCATCCCGGCGGCGAGGCTCCGCCACGTCTTCCCGTAGTCGGCCGTCTTCCAGAGGTACGGCCGCGGGTCGTCCAGGCGGTGAGCGTCCACCACGAGGTACGCGACCGCGGCGTCGAAGGGCGACGGCTCGATCGTCGAGACCGTCCCCCACTCGGGCAGGCCGGGGACGTTCGTGGTCAGGTTCGTCCATGTCTTCCCGCCGTCGCGGGTCACGTGGACGAGCCCGTCGTCCGTCCCCACCCAGAGGAGCCCCTTCTCCCGCGGCGACTCGGCCACCGCGAAGATCGTGCCGTAGTACTCCGCGCCGGTGTTGTCCCCGGTGATGGGGCCGCCCGACCACCGCTGCTTCGTCTCGTCGTTGCGCGTCAGGTCGCCGCTGATGGGCGTCCACGTCTGACCCTCGTCCTCCGTGCGGAAGAGAACGTTGCCGCCGTGGTAGACGGTCTTCGGGTCGTGGGGCGAGACCGCGATCGGGGCGGTCCACTGGAAGCGGTAGCGCGGGAAGGACGCCCCGTGGCCGGAAGGGTTGTCCGGCCAGGCGGAGACGTTGCGCGCCTGGCGCGTGCGGCGGTCGTAGCGGGTGAGGATCCCGAGGTACTCGCCCGCGTAGACGACGTCCGGGTCGGAGGGATCGGCCACCGCGTGGCCGGCCTCACCCCCGCCGACGGTGTGCCAGTCGCCGTGCGTGATGCCGGCGGAGGAGAGGCTGTTGCTGGGCCCCGACGCGGTGCCGAGGTCCTGCATCGCGCCGAAGACCCGGTACGGGACCGAGCTGTCCGTGGCCACGTGGTAGAACTGCGAGATCGGCAGCATGGGCGCGTGCCACGTCTCGCCGCCGTCGGTCGAGACGTCGACGCCTCCGTCGTTCGCTGCGATCATCCGCCGCGGGTTCAGGGGGTCGATCCACACGTCGTGGTGGTCGCCGTGGTGGATGCCCTTCACGCTCCTGATCGTCTTCCCGCCGTCCACCGTCTTCAGCATCGGCACCTGGGGGAACCAGACGACGTCGGCGTTCCGCGGGTCCACGGTGAGGGTCGTGTAGTACCAGGCCCGCTGCCGCAGCGCCCGGTGGGCGCTCGCGAGCGACCACGTCTCGCCGCCGTCGTCCGAGCGGAAGAGCCCGCCCTTCTCCGCCTCGATGAGCGCGTAGACGCGCCGCGGGTCGGAAGGCGCCACCGCGACGCCGACCTTGCCCCAGATCCCCTCGGGGAGCCCCTTGCCGGTCAGCTGCTTCCACGTGTCCCCGCCGTCGCGCGAGACGTATAGCCCCGAGCCGGGCCCGCCGCTCACCAGCTCCCAGGGCCGGCGGCGAGCCTGCCAGAAGCCGGCGAAGACGATCCGCGGGTTCGACGGATCGAGCGCCACGTCGGAGGCGCCGGTGTCCGGGTCCTTCGCGAGGACCTTCTCCCACGTCTTCCCGCCGTCCCTCGTGCGGTAGACACCGCGCTCCGGGTTGGGGCCGAAGGGCTTGCCGAGCACCGCCGCGTACGCGACGTCGGGGTCCTTCGGGTGGACGGCCATCGTCCCGATCTGCCCGTCCTGCTTCCAGACGTGCTGCCACGTCGTCCCGGCGTCGGTGGACTTGTAGATGCCGTCGCCCTGCGCGACGTTGCCGCGGATGTTGGCTTCGCCCGAGCCGACGTAGACGACGTTCGGGTCGGAGGGCGCGACCGCGATCGAGCCGATCGAGCTCGTGGGCTGGTCGTCGAAGACCGGCTTCCACCTGACTCCACCGTCCGCGGACTTCCAGACGCTGCCCGAGGCGGTGGCCGCGTAGTACGTCAGGGGATCGCCGGGCACGCCGGCCGCGCGCGAGACGCGCCCGCCGGCGGGCGGGCCCACCAGCCGGTACTCGAGCCCGGCCAGCTCTTTCGGCCCCTTCCGGGGCTCCTCGGCGGCAGCGGCGGCGCGATCGGCCGCCAGCGCGAGGGGGAGGAGAAGGGCGAGGGCGAACGGTCTCGAAGTCCGCATGGCGTGCACCTGCTAGGGAAGCTCGCGCTGGCGGCGAGCGGGCGGGAGGATATCTCCCCGAGCCGTGCCCTTCAACCCGGCCGGGGGCGTCCCGCCGGGGCGTGACGATCCCTGACGACTCCGGCGTAGACTGGGCCGGACCTCTCGACCCGGAGTGATGCCGATGACCTCGCGCTCGTCCCTCGCCCTCGCCCTGATCCTCCTCGCGGGCTGCCGCAGCGCGGCTCCCGTGGCGACCCCGCGAGAGCCCGCCGCGCCGGCGCCGGCCGCGACCCCCTCGCCGGCCCCGGCTCCGTTCCGTGCTCCCGAGGCGATCCGCTGGGCGCGCGACTCCGCGGAGCACCGCGCTCTCTTCCTCCAGGTCTACCGCATGGCCACGGCGCACGTGGAGGGCGCGGCCGACACGCGCGCGCCGGGCAGGTGGGCGGTCGTGCTGGACGCCGACGAGACCGTGATCGACAACTCCCAGTACCAGCTCGAGCGCGCGCGGGACGCGAAGCCCTTCGACGCGGAGAGCTGGCGGGCCTGGTGCGCCCGCCGCGAAGCGGTGCCGCTGCCCGGGGCCTCGGCGTTCCTCTCCCGCGTGCGCGCCCTCGGCGGGAGGATCGCGATCGTCACCAACCGCACCATGACCGAGTGCCCGGACACGGAGGCGGTCTTCCGCGCGCACGGGCTGGCCTTCGACGTGATGCTTTGCAGGCCGGACGCGAGCCCGAGCGACAAGAACCCCCGCTTCGAGGCGGTGGCGCGCGGCACGACGCCCGCGGGCCTGCCGCCCCTCGAGGTCGTGGCCGTCGTGGGCGACAACATCCTCGACTTCCCGGGGCAGGGCCAGGCGATCCGCAAGCAGGGCGACGAGGCCTTCGCGGAGTTCGGCGCGCGCTTCTTCGTCCTGCCGAACCCGATGTACGGGAGCTGGGAGAGGAACTAGCCCCCCCGGCCAGGCTAGACGAGCGGGGGCAGGCCGACCTCGAGGACCGCCGCCCCGCGGACGCGGCCGGTGCGCAGCCGGTCGAGCGCCACGTTCGCCTCGGCGAGCGGGAAGGCCTCGACCTCGGTCCGCACCGGCACCTTCGGCGCGAGCTCCAGGAACGCCTCGCCGTCCCTCCGCGTGAGGTTGGCGACCGAGCGCACGACCCGCTCCTCCCACAGGATCCGGTAGGGGAAGGACGGGATGTCGCTCATGTGGATCCCCGCGCAGACGACGGTCCCGCCGCGCTCCACCGCGCGCAGTGCCTCCGGCACGAGCTCGCCGGCGGGGGCGAAGAGGATGGCCGCGTCGAGCGGCTCGGGCGGCGCCTCTCCCGACGCCCCGGCCCACTCCGCGCCGAGCGAGAGCGCGAACTGCTGCGCCTCGCGGTCGCCCGGCCGCGTGAAGGCGAAGACCCGCCGGCCCTGGTGGCGCGCGACTTGGATGACGATGTGGGCGGCGGCGCCGAAGCCGTAGAGGCCGAGGCGCTCCGCGTCGCCGGCCATCGCCAGCGAGCGGTAGCCGATGAGGCCGGCGCACAGCAGCGGCGCGGCCTGGAGGTCGGGGTAGCTCTGCGGGATCGGGAAGCAGTAGCGCGCGTCGGCCACCGCGTGCCCGGCGAAGCCGCCGTCGAGCTGGTAGCCGGTGAAGCGCGCCTCGGCGCAGAGGTTCTCGCGGCCGGTCGTGCAGAAGCGGCACGTCCCGCAGGTCCAGCCGAGCCACGGCACGCCGACCCGCTGCCCGGCGGCGAGGCGCTCGACGCGGGGGCCGACGGCCTCGACCACGCCGACGATCTGGTGGCCGGGGACGACGGGCCGGCCGAGGTACGGCAGCTCGCCGTCCACGACGTGGAGGTCCGTCCGGCACACGCCGCAGGCGCGCACGCGGAGGAGCACCTGGCCGGGGCCGGGCGACGGCCGCGGCCGCTCGGCCTCCCGCAGGGGCAGGCCCGGCCGGTCGAGCACCATGGCTTTCATCGATCACCTCCGCCGGCACGACTCGCGACGGCGGTTCCGTCGTCCCAAGGCTCGTCGCTCGACACGACCGAAGCTCTTGCCAAGGAACCTCGCACCAGCTGCGAATTGGCCGCATCGTGCCAGACCCCACGCGAGCCGACGCCCCCCCAGCGCTCGCGTGGGGCCCCTGGCATCGATGCGGCCCACATCGCCGTGGCTGTTCCCGGCCACAAGCGGTCGGCGAGCCGCCGGCGGCAGGCTCCGCTTGACAGGGTCATTCCACCCGCTGGATGACCTCACCGGTCTGCTTGTCCTTGAGGATGAGCTTCCGGCGCCCGTCCAGCATCCGCTCGAACTTGATGAGCCAGTGCCGCGCGTCGTACTCGACGTGCGCGCTGGCCGTCTCCGCCTCCTTCGCCCCGCGCCAGTCGTCGAGAGCCACCGGCTCCCACCGCTTCGTCTCCATCGAGCGGTAGCAGGCGTCCATGATCGCGTTCACGACGTAGCCGTCGTAGAACGTCTCGACGGGGGCGCGCTTCGCGTCGAAGGCGTCGAGCATGTCGGCGAACATGGCGTCGTAGCCGAGGGCCGAACTCTCGTCGCCCACCGGGAAGAGCCAGCCGGATTCCGCCTCCGCCTTCTCGGCGACGTAGCCGCCGGCGCCGGGGACCGAGAACATCTCGAAGCCGGTCCGCAGCCAGTGGTTGAGCCAGATCGTGCCGTCGCTGCCGGAGACCTCGTCGCGCAGATCCATGCCCCCTCGGAACGTCCACGCCGCCTCGAACTGCGCGAGGGCGCCGCTCGAGTAGCGCACGAGGCCGACCACGGAGTCCTCGGCCTCGATGGGGTGCACCTGCGTCGCGCCCCAGCAGACGGCCTCGACCGGCCGCACGTCCTTGCCCACGAAGCTGCGGCCGATCTCGATGCAGTGGCAGCCCATGTCCACGAGGGCGCCGCCGCCCGACTTCTCCTTCGTCCAGAACCAGTCGCTGTGCGGCCCGGGGTGCGCCTCGCGCGAGCGGGTCCAGAGCACGCGGCCGATGGCGCCGGCGCGGACCGACTGGAGGGCTTTCAGCGTCTTCGGCGTGTAGACGAGGTCCTCGAGGTAGCCGTGGAAGACGCCGGTCTTCTCGACGGCGTCGAGCATCTCCTTCGCCTCGGCCGCGGTGCGGGCGAGGGGCTTCGTGCAGAGGATCGCCTTTCCGGCTCGTACGGCGGCGGTGACCGCCTCGAAGTGGAGGTGGTTCGGCAGGCCGACCACCACGAGGTCCACGTCTCCGGCCGAAACCGCCTCCTCGAGGCTCGTCGTCCAGCGCGGGATCCCGTGCTTCTCGGCGAAGGCCTTCGTCTTCTCGGCGTCGCGGCCCTGCACGACCACGACGCGGTCCCGGCTCCGCTTCCCCGTGAGGCTCATCGTGTAGAAGAGGCCGATGAGGCCGGTGCCCAGCATCGCGACGTTCGCCATCGTGTCCTCCCGTTGTCCCGTTCCCCGTCCGGCGGGGCGGCAGCGGGATTGTAGGCCCGCGGGTCGCGCGCGGCCACACTTTCGCCCTTGACGATCCGGCGC
Source organism: Vicinamibacteria bacterium (assembly GCA_041489115.1). Taxonomy (GTDB): domain Bacteria; phylum Acidobacteriota; class Vicinamibacteria; order Fen-336; family Fen-336; genus DATBSL01. Next base: position 11,727 of record JBGPQQ010000009.1, read on the forward strand.
CGCCGGCCTCAAAGTCCCGCCATGGCGGAACCGATCCGGATCGCGAAGGGCATCCTCGTCCCCGAGGGCGCGATCGAGTGGCGCGCGGTGCGCTCGTCCGGCCCCGGCGGGCAGAACGTCAACAAGGTCGCCTCGAAGGTCGAGCTGCGCGTGGACCTCGCCGGGGTCACCGGCCTCTCCGCCCCGGCGCGGGCGCGCCTCCGGGCTCTCGCGGCCGGGCGGCTCGACGCCGACGGGCGGCTCGTGGCGACGAGCCAGCGCACGCGCGACCAGCTCCGCAACCTCGAGGACGCTCGGGACAAGGTCAGGAAGCTCGTCGAGCGGGCGATGAAGGCCCCGCGGCCACGGCGGCTCACCCGGCCCAGCCCCGGGGCCGTCGAGCGGCGGCTGAAGCAGAAGCGCGAGCGGAGCGTGGTGAAGCGCATTCGCCACGCGACTCCCGACGACGAGTAGGCCCCCCTTCTGACGGCCGTCATGGCGCCCCCGGCCGGACTCGCCGATAAAGGGAAGGCGAGAGCGAGGAGGCAGCGTGGCGAAGGCGATCGAGGTCCTGATGAACGAGCACCGGCTCATCGAGCGGGTGCTGGGCTCCCTGGAGACGTTCGCGATCGGGGTGGAGGGGGGCCTCGCCCCGGAGCGGCCGTTCGTGGCGGACTACGCCGCCTTCTTCCGCGGGTTCGCGGACGCCTGCCACCACGGGAAGGAGGAGGACATCCTCTTCCAGCGGATGATCGAGCGCGGCTTCCCGCGCGAGACGGGCCTCCTGCTCGAGAACGCCACCGGCTTCATCCCCCTCCTGCGGGCCCACATCCTGAAGGAGGACCGGATCCTCTACCCGATGGCCGAGCGCCTGCTCACGGGCCCCGAGATGGACGCGATGGAGACGGAGTTCGAGGCGTTCGAGAGGACGATGCGTGCCGACGGCAGCTACGACCGGCTGACCGGCCTGGCCGAGAAGCTGCTCGCCGCCTTCCGCCCCGACCCGGGGCGCATGGCGGAGGCCGCGCAGATGGTTGGCTGCGGCGCGGGGCGATAGGCGCGGTCGGTGAACGAGTCGCTGTTGCTGAAGCCGGGCGGCGGCGCGGTGGCGGCCTTCGGCCCCGCCCGCGCTAGCTAGCAGTCGGCGCTGGGCGCCGGGCGCCGTGCTCCGAAGACACGAAGGGCCCGGAACCTCCCGGCCCCGGGCCCTCGTGGTCCGGCGGTCTGACGAGGTCGTCAGGCCTTGGTCACGTTCGCGGCGCGGGGCCCCTTCGGGCTGTCCACCACCTCGAACTTGACCTTGTCACCCTCGTTGAGGGTGCGGAACCCGTCGGCCTTGATCTCAGTGTGGTGGACGAAAACGTCCGGACCACCCTCGCGCGACAGGAACCCGAAGCCCTTGGACTCGTTGAACCACTTGACGGTGCCTTCGATCATTTGCGTACAGGCCTCCTTCGGCCTTACTAGCAGCCTCGTCGCCTGTGCGCCCGAACGTCAGCACCGCCCCCCATTGGGCGGTCCATACTCCGACAACGCCAGACTAACGGCGACTAGACGGGATCAGTGTAGCACAAGGCGGAGCCGGCGCGCCGGGCGGTCCCCTGGCGACCGCCGGGTTTGGGGCTAAGATCCGGCCCGTGCTGCCCGAGGGCCGCGCCGCCCACCCCCTAGCCGAGACGGACGCCGCCCTCCTGGCCCGGCGCCTCTACGGCCTCGAGGCCGAGGTGCTTTCGCTCCCCGGCGAGTTCGACGACAACTTCCGCCTGGCCGGACCGGACGGCCGGCTCTTCGTGCTGAAGGCGATGCACCCCGCGCGCGAGCGAGGGCTCGTCGAGCTGCAGTGCGCGGCCCTCCGGCATCTCGAGGAGCGGGCGCCGCACCTGCCCGTGCCCCGCGTCGTGCCCACGCGCGGCGGCGACACCGTGACGGCGGCACCGGGGCCGGACGGCGAGCCGCGTCTCGTCTGGATGCTCACCTGGCAGCCGGGAACGACGCTCGCCGAGGCCCGCCCGCGCACGCCGGAGCTGCTCGCCGGCCTCGGCGGGCTCCTCGGTGAGATGGACGAGGCGCTCCGGGATTTCGAGCACCCGGGCGCCCACCGCGACTTCGAGTGGGACCTCGCGCGCGCCTCGTGGATCCGCGGCGCGCTCGACCACGCGGCCGATCCGCGCCGGCGGGCGCTCGTCGAGCGGGCGCTCGCGCGGTACGAGTCCGAGGTCGTGCCCGCGCTCCCGCGCCTGCGGAGGGGCGTCATCCACGGCGACGCGAACGACCAGAACGTGATCGTGGGCGCGCCGCGCGTCTCTCCCCGCGAGGTGACCGGTCTCCTCGACTTCGGCGACATGCACCACGGCCTCCTCGTGGCGGAGCCCGCGGTGGCGGCCGCCTACGCGCTCCTCGGCCAGGAGGACCCGCTCGCCGCGGCGGCCGCGGTCGTCTCGGGCTACCACGCCGCCTTCCCGCTCGAGGAGGAGGAGATCGCGCTTCTCTTCGCGCTCGTGGTCGCCCGCCTCGCCGTGAGCGTGACGAGGTCCGCCCTACGGGCGACGCGCGCCGCCTCTGACCCTTACGTCGTCGTGAGCGAGGCCCCGGCCTGGGAGGCCCTCGAGCGGCTGGACCGCGTGCACCCGCGCTTCGCCCGCGGCGCCTTCCGCGAGGCGTGCGGGCTGCCGCCGGTTCCCCACGGCCCGGCCGTCGTCTCGTGGCTCGAGCGGGCGGGGGCGGCGCCGGTCCTCGACACGGACCTGCGCACGGCTCCCTGCCTCGTCTTCGACCTGAGCGTGGGCAGCCTCTTCCTCGGCGCCGACCCGTCGAACGCCGGGACCGGCCCGTTGACCCGGCGGATCTTCGGCGCGATGGCGCAGGCGGGCGTCGCGGTCGGGGTGGGGCGCTACGACGAGGCGCGCGGGATCTACGTCTCGCGCCTCTTCGGGGCGGGAGAGCGCGCGACCGACGAGCGGCGTACCGTCCACCTCGGGATCGACCTCTTCGTCGAGCCGGGTGCGACCGTCCGCGCGCCCCTGCCGGGGATCGTCCACGTCCTCGCGAACAATGCCGCCCCGCAGGACTACGGGCCGCTCGTCGTCTTGCGGCACGAGACCGGGGACGGCGTGCCGTTCTTCACGCTCTACGGCCACCTGACGGAAGACACGCTTCCCGCCCTCGCGGTCGGCCAGCGCGTGGAGGCGGGCCAGGCCATCGCGCGGGTGGGCGCGCCACCCACGAACGGCGACTGGCCGCCCCACCTCCACTTCCAAGTCATCCTCGACCTCCTGGCGAAGGACGCCGACTTCCCCGGCGTGGCCCTCCCGAGCCAGCAGGCGATCTGGACGAGCTTCTCCCCTGACCCGAACCTCCTGCTGGGCATCCCCAGGGGCCGCTTCCCCGCCGCCGAGCCCGCCCACGTGGAGACGCTCGCCGCGCGGCGCCGCCTCCTCGGCCGCAACCTCTCCGTCTCCTACCGGCGGCCGCTCAAGATCGTGCGCGGCTGGGCGCAGTACCTCTACGACGAGTCGGGCCGCGCGTACCTCGACGTCTACAACAACGTGCCGCTCGTCGGCCACGGCCACCCGCGAGTCGTGCGCGCGGCACAGGAGCAGCTGGCCCTCCTCAACACGAACACGCGCTACCTCCACGACACGATCCTGCGCTACGCCGAGCGGCTTACCCGCCTCCTCCCCGAGCCGCTCCGGGTCTGCTACTTCGTCACCTCCGGCAGCGAGGCGAACGAGCTGGCCCTCCGGCTCGCCCGCGCCCGCACGGGCCGAGAGGACGTGATCGTCCTCGAGCACGCCTACCACGGGCACACGACGACGCTCGTGGACGTGAGCCCGTACAAGTTCGACGGGCCGGGCGGGCGGGGGCGGAAGGAGTGGGTGCACGTGGCGCCACTGCCGGACACCTACCGCGGGCCCTACCGCCGCGACGACCCGCAGGCGGGGCCGAAGTACGCGCGGCACGTGGGGGCTCTCGTCGATCGCCTGCAGGCGGACGGGCGCGGTCTCGCCGCGTTCCTCGCCGAGACGCTGCCGAGCGCCGCCGGCCAGATCGTCCTCCCCCCGGGTTACCTGGCGGAGGCCTACCGCCACGCCCGCGCCGCGGGCGGGGTGTGCGTCGCGGACGAGGTGCAGACGGGCTTCGGCCGGCTGGGCGGGCACTTCTGGGGCTTCGAGGCGCAAGTCGTCGTGCCCGACGTGGTCGTGCTCGGCAAGCCCATCGCCAACGGCTTCCCGCTCGGGGCTGTCGTCACCACGCGGGAGATCGCGGCTTCGTTCGACAACGGCATGGAGTTCTTCAGCACCTTCGGCGGCAACCCCGTCTCGTGCGCCGCGGGCCTCGCCGTGCTGGACGTGGTCGAGGAGGAGAAGCTCCAGGAGCGGGCGCTCCGCGTCGGGCGACATCTCGCCGAAGGCCTGCGACGGCTGCAGGAGCGACACCCCCTCATCGGCGACGTGCGTGGGTCCGGTCTCTTCCTCGGCGTCGAGCTCGTGCGGGACCGCGCGAGCCTCGAGCCGGCTTCCGACGAGGCCGCCTACGTGGTGAACCGCCTGCGCGATCGCGGCGTCCTGACCGGCACGGACAGTCCCCACCACAACGTGCTGAAGCTCCGCCCGCCGCTCGTCTTCTCGGAGGAGGATGCGGACCTCTTTCTCGCGACGTTCGACGAGGTGCTCGGAGAGGACGGGGCGCGACCGGACGCCCGCTGATCCGATCAAGTCGCTCGGGCGACGGTCTCGAGGATCTGCCGGCCGTAGCGCTCGGCCTTGGCGGGGCCGATGCCGTGCGCGAGCTTCAGCTCGTCGAGGGTGCGGGGCCGGAGCAGGGCGACGTCGCGCAGCGTGCGGTCGCTGGCGACCACGAAGGCCGGCACGCTCTCCTCGCGGGCGAGCTCGAGGCGCAGCAGCCGCAGCGCCTCGAAGACGGGCTGGGCCTCGGGCGGGAGAGCCTCCGTCGTCTCCTTCACGCGGCCGGATCGAACACCGGCACCGGCGCGACCCGGGAACGCGGCCGCCGCCGGGCCCTCCTCGCGCGGCAGGACGAGGCGCGCGGGCCGATCGCCCTTCATCACCGCCCGGCCCGAGCCGGTGAGCAGGACGACCGGCTTCTCGCTGGGCGTGAAGTCCACCCAGCCGGCGGTGACGCAGCGCCGCAGGAGCTGCGTGATCCACGGCTCGGGGTGCCCGCGGAGCGCTCCGAAGGTCGGCGTGCGATCGAGGCCCGCTCGCAGAAGCCGCGGGTCGGGAAGCCCGGCGAGCAGCTTCACCGCGGCCGTGAGCCCGTACCGGCGGTCCACGCGGGCGACCGCGGAGAGGGCTTTCCTCACCAGGAGGCTGGTCTCCTCGTCGCTCGCCTCGCCACCACCGATCTCGCGGCAGACGTCGCAGCGGCCGCAGCCGGAGAGCGTCTCGGCCTCGTCGCCGAAGTAGCGCAGGATCGCGTCGTGCCGGCAGCTGCCGCCCTCGGCCCAGCGCATGAGGTCGAGGAAGAGGCTCCACTTGTGCTCGACGACCTCCGGCCTGGGCGGCTCCTCGCCCCCGCTGCCCTCGATGAGGCGCCGGCGCAGCGGCAGGTCGCCGGGCGAGTGCAGCAGCAGGCCGAAGGCCTCTTCGCCGTCGCGCCCCGCGCGCCCGACCTCCTGGTAGTAGGCCTCGACCGACCCCGGCGGGGCGAGGTGGACGACCGCCCGCACGTCCGCCCGGTCGATGCCCATGCCGAAGGCGTTCGTCGCCACGACGACCTCCAGCGCGCCGGCCGAGAAGGCCCGCTGGACGCGCGTGCGCGTCTCGCCGCCCATCCCCGCGTGGTAGCCCGCCGCGCGCCAGCCCCGTGCCGAGAGCCGCGCGGCCTCCTCTTCCGTGACCCTCCGCGTCGGCGCGTAGACGATCGCGGTGCCCCGCGCCGCTCCCGGCCCCCCGAGCGCCTCGGCCAGCTGCGCGTCCACCTGCCGATCCCTCTCGCGCGGGGAGGAAACGTACCGGGCGCGCAGGGCGAGGTTGGGCCGGGCGAACCCGCGGAGCATCTGCGGCGTGTCGGGGCCGAGGCCCAGGCGGACCAGGATCTCGTCGCGGACGACCGGAGTGGCGGTGGCGGTGCAGGCGAGGACGCGTGGCGGGCGCATCTCGGCGAGGAGCGCGCCGATCTCCAGGTAGTCGGGCCGGAAGTCGTGGCCCCACTCGCTGATGCAGTGCGCCTCGTCCACGGCCACGAGGGGCGGGGCGAGATCGACGGCGAGGGCGCGGAAGCCGGGGTAGGCGAGCCGTTCGGGCGCGACGTAGGCCAGCTTGAAGGCGCCGGCGCGCAGCTTCGCGAGCCGCTGGCGCATCTCCTCGGCCGAGAGCGTCGCGGCGAGGAAGGTCGCGGGCACCCCGCGCGCCTCGAGCGCCTGCACCTGGTCGTGCATCAGCGACACGAGCGGGGAGATGACGAGGGTCGTGCCGGGCAGAAGGATCGCCGGGAGCTGGTAGATGAGGCTCTTGCCGCCGCCGGTCGGGGCCACGAGCAGCAGCCGGCCCTTTTCCAGCAGCGTCTCGATCGCCTCCCGTTGCCCGGGCCGGAACGACTCGTACCCCAGCCGCGCGAGACCGCCGTCAAGATCGACGCCCGTGCTCACTGGTAGGGATCAGGCGCGGTGCTCTTGCGAGCCCGGGTTCCTGATCCCCCCTTTCAAACCGTGCGTGCAGATTTCCTGCACACGGCTTACCGATGGTCTTCTCATGACGCATTCACCAAGCCAGGATAGCGAATA
>JBGPQQ010000010.1:0-18153 GCA_041489115.1 Vicinamibacteria bacterium
CCGACAAGCACCTCCTCTTCACCGAGGGCACCCCGGCGAGCTACGACCCCGCGACGGTGAACGACTGGAAGTGGGGCGAGGTCTACGCCACCTCGATCCTGCGCGACCTGCAGAACTGGGCGGTGGGGTGGACCGACTGGAACGTGCTCCTCGACGAGAAGGGCGGCCCCAACCACGTCGGCAACTTCTGCTTCGCGCCCGTGCACGGCGACACCCGCACCGGGGCGCTCACCTTCACGAGCGCGTACTACTACATCGGCCACGTCTCGAAGTTCGTGCGGCCGGGGGCGCGGCGCGTGGCCACCACTACGAACGACGACGACCTCCTGGCGACGGCCTTCGTCCACCCCGACGGGCGGCTCGTGGCGGTCGTCATGAACAAGACCGACGTCGACAAGGACTTCGCCCTCTGGGTGGACGGCCGGGCGGCGAAGACGAGAAGCCCCGCCCACTCCATCGTGACGCTCGCCTGGGGTCGCGAGTGAGATGTTGCCGAGCCGCTCCGGAAGGCTACGATGTGTCCCCTCCGCCCCCCCCGGTCCGACCGGGCCCGGCCCGCCCAGACTATGGCTCGAGCCACTGCGCGGCTTCCTGCTCGATCTGCTCCTGAGTGAAGACCCGCACCTCCGGTGGCAGACAGGCATCAGGCCTCATGGAGACAAGCCTACCCGGGCGAATGGACAGCGAAGGTCCGATCCGCGCCTGTCAGCAGCTCCCGCCGACGGCGAAACAGCGGCCGGAGCAAGCGCGGGATGGTGAGCACTACGTGGCTGTCTCGTTCACCTCTCCACTTGGTCGCGCCCGCTCGCCGACCGCCCGCCGCGTGCCCTCCTGAGGCCTTGACACCTCCCCTCACCGAGACCCATCCTACGCTCTCAGAATGTGCCAGGAGAATTCCCATGTGGAATCACATCAGGATGCTCGTTTCCGCACTTATCCTTGCCCTGACTCTGCCAATGCCGGCTCTGGCTCGGGCTCAATCCGACGAAGAGCGGGACTTCCTGCCCGGAGAGAAGGCGGTCTTCTACGACGATTACACCGATATGGCCAAAGGCGCGGCGCCACCGCACTGGAAGGTTCGCGGCGGTGCTGCCAAGCTCAATCCCGCAGGCCGCCTGGTGCTGGCTGACCGGCTCTCGCTCTATCCCAACATCAAAGCCCTGCCCAAGAACTTCACCGTCGAGGCGGATTTCGTCCCCAAGGACGCCAGCGGCGGGCACCTCGGGTGGGTGTTTGAGAATCAGGATTCGACCTTTCAGTGGAACGCCCAGTTCCAGTTTGATGCCGGCGAAATCTACGCCACCCTGAATGTCAACAACGAGGGCTGGTCGAAGATTGGCGAGGGCCGCGTGAAGATTCAGTACGGAAAGCTGAACCGCCTGGCGGTGTGGTACCAGGACTCGCGAATCCGCATGTACGTCAACGACCAGCGCGCGGTGGACATCAATCAAGTAGAACTCAAGCCCTGGAGCCGGACGTATCTGGATTTCACCTCCGACTCACCCGTCGAACTTGGCGCGGTGCGCATTGCTGAATCGATGCTCGACATCAGCCAGGTGCTCCTATCCACTGGAAAGTACGTGAGCCACGCCATCCAGTTTGATACCGGGAGCGACCAGTTGCGGTCCGACTCGATGAACGTCATCAGGGAAGTCGCTGCGGCCCTCCAGAAGCAGCCAGCGCTGAAGCTGCGCATCGAAGGCCATACCGATTCCACCGGCGACGCGGCTAAGAATCTCGACCTCTCGAAGCGACGCGCAGAATCGGTGAAAGGGGCGCTGGTGAAACTCGGCATCAGTGCCGATAGGCTGACGACCGGGGGCTTTGGCCAAGCAAGGCCCATGGCTCCCAATGACACGCCGCAAGGCCGCGCAGAGAACCGTCGGGTGGAGTTCGTGAAGGTCTAATAGGAGCGCCCTCCAAGGGAGCGGCCTCCATAAGCCAAGCCGGTCCAGCGAGGCCGTGTCCGCGGCAAGCGCTTGTCAGGCGGGGTATCGCTGGTGCTGGCCGCAGTGGCAGGGCGTCACGCCGCCCACATCCTCCCGCGTGAGACGCGGGGTGCGGTGGAAGCACAGCTATCTCACTTCCCCTGGTACACGATGGCGATCAGTTCTGTGATGCGGGCGTTGAGGTAGCGCGGCGCCTCGGGGCGATCGGGGTTGCGCCGACCCAGTTCCCTGCGCGCGGCGGTGTATTCGGCGAGCGCTTCCTTCCACTTCTTCTGACCGCATTTCGCGTCGCCCAGATAGATGTGACCTGCGACCGTATCCCGGGCGGTGAGCGCCTGTGCGACCTGCTCGAGCCTTGCCCAGTCGGCAGTCAGCAACGCGTAACGCGCGTTCTGCTCTTCGATTGCATCCTGCTGCTCGGGGGTCAGTAGTCCGGCGTCGGCGACGACGACGATCTTTACGGGCTCAGAGCAGGACTTCCCTTTCCATGTTCCGCTCGCGCTGAGGCAGGCGACCAGGATGTAGGTGCCGGGCGCGAAGGACGCCGCCGCAGAGCCGTACGTGACGTCGACAGAGTTGGCGGCTCCAACGCTCATGGCGCCTGCCACTGCGGGCTGGAGCAACCGCACGGCGAATGGAAGCGGGGCTTCAGTGGACCCTGTGCGCACGAGAAGCTGCAACGAATCGCTCCAGGCGTGGCCGGTGTCGCCGAGTGTTAGCGGTGGGGCATGAAGTTTCCGCTGGTAATCGTCCGATGCCAGCTTCAGCCGCTTCGCCGTCCCCGGCGTCTGCGGGAGAGCGGAGAGGTTCTTGATCCTCTCTCCGAGCGACTCCAGCGATGCGGCGCGATCAACTGCCCGAGGATTGGTCACTCCGACCGTGAGCAATACAGGCGCGTTGCTCACCACCAGCGGCTCTTCCGAGTTGTTCACCGTGAGCGCGACGGAGGGCCGGGAAGGCAGATCGGCATCTTCATCCTGCATGTAGGCGCGGAGTTCCGCCCTCGGCTTCGAGGCTTGTCGCGAGCGCCACACGAAGTATCCGGCGACGATCGCCCCAGCGACGACCGCCAACACGAGGATTGTGCCCAGCAGTTTCTTCATGGCTCAGTGCTTCGAACTGTTGATGCAAAGGTCGAACACGCATTCGCCGAACGTGGCATCGCCGGCCATGTTGCGGGGATTCGAGGTGTCGTTGATGCCGGTGCCAGTCTTACTCCGGCAATACTTGGTTCCCGGCGCCTGGTGGTCCCCCACGCTGCCGCGCTTCAGTACGCCATTCCGCTTCCACTCGCAGTTGCCGCTGGGGTCCTCGTAGAAGGTGCCGGAGTTGTAGCGCATGATGCAGCTCGTGTCTCCGCTCCAGGCTCCTCCCTTTGCGGCGATGGTGAAGCAGCCGCTGGCCTGACCATTCGGCTCGGGCGGGCCTTTCGGGGCAGCCCCTTTCGCAGAGCCCTTCCTGGGAGAAGGTGGTGGACCGGAGCAGAGAAAGTTGACGACGGTTCCGTCGGGCTTCCGACAGAGCATGTCGCCATCGGCGGTGTAATCGGTCTCGCCGTGATGCCGCAAGTGACTGGCGTGCCCGAGTTCGTGGGCAATGGTGTTGTTGATCTCGTTATCGATCACGTCCTGGGGAGAATTGCCGGCGGCCTCCCGGATGCGATCCGTATTGATGCGCACGGCCTGGACATCCCTGGGGACGTTGGCAGGCCGGTTGTTATCGCTGAACGTTTCGCCTGCATCGCCGTCGCTGACTTCCGAGCGCACCAGCTTCAGGACGTAGACAGGACCCAGCGTTGCGTTCCCACGGTTGGGGTTCACGACATTCGGATTGAACGCGCCACCCTCGAAAGCCCGCTCGTTCTCGAGCAGGAGGTGGATGTTCAACTTGGTCTCACTGTAGCTGCCAGTGCCCAGGCTGCTGATGTCCCACACGAAGACGTCCTTCCGGTTCTGATCAAGAGGCGGGTACGAGCCATTCACGCGCACCCCGCGGTATTCCTCGTAGAGGGAGAGGCCGTCCCCCTGGTGATCACCCGGCGGCCTTTCGTCATCGTCAGAGGTCTCGCCGGTATTCTTGACGCCGTTCGACTTCTCCCAGAAATCGGCGATGTGGTTTTCGTTTTCGTCCTGCGGGATGGCGAGCGCGTACAAGTTGGACTCGCCATGCACGTGCGCGGCGACGGTGCTGCCGTCCTCGAGCTCCGCAGTGACCTGCAGCTTTCCGTAGGCGCCCCAATCGAGGGAATCCACCGTCACCATGAAGTAGTCGAGCCCTTCTTCCTTCGTCTCTGCCTTCTGGGCTGTGTCTCCGTCGGTGATCTTGATGTAGGGATTCACCTCCTGGTCGAACTTCAGGTCGAAGTCAGCCTTGGCCTGGTCCTTGGGGGGCCAGTTGAGGCAGACACCCTTCTCCTTGGAGACGTCCACCACTTCGAGCTAGTACTTCTTCACCTTCACGCGAGGCTTCTTCTCAGGCTTGCCTTTTTCGTGCGCCACAATGCCGATGTCGAGAAAGTTCCCGGCCGACTTCTCGTTCGCCCCGCCCTGGGGACGCCATTGCTCGTATTCATTGGGAGGCATGATCTCGACTTCGACCTGGGGCACAGGCCCGCGACGGAGGTTCCAGGTGATGACCTCCGTGCTGGACCCATCGGGATGCGAATCGCGTTTTTCCCCGGAGATCGTGGTGGCCTTGCGGTCGCACTCGAACACCACATTGTGGAACGAGGGGGCAAGCGTCTTCTTCTCGTTGACCGCGTTGTCCCAGGTGTCGTTGGTGTTCTTCGACGGAGGCGTGAACTTCCTCCAATCGCGGCCGGTCACGGGGACCTTCAGTTCGGGACGATCGTGCCAGCCCGCCTGGGCGTCAACATCGATGTGGCACGTGGTCTTGTTGCGGTTTTCCTGGTCGGTGTAACGGCCGAACCTGATCCGCCCCTGCGCCAACGTCGAGCCTGACGCGGTGGTGTCGCGGCCTTGTTCTTCGGTGGAACTGGGATAACGGGGCCCGGGACTGGGCCAAAACTTCGACTGGAACGTGTAGTCACGCTCGTTCATGGTGAGGTTCACGCGGGCCCCACCGATCCATGATTTCCGTTCTTCGTTCTCAGGGTCCAACCGGAAGTCGGAGTAGATGGCGCGCTTCTCGAGGCGGTGTCGGTAAACCCTATGCTCGCTAAAGGCCGTATTAGTCTCCGTCGTGTCGCTCTCTCTATGGGTGGTGTACACGACGGTGATGGTTCCTTGCCAGGCGTCGTCATCGCCGCTTGCGGCGTATGCCGTGGTGGGCTCCGGATAACGAGGGGTGAATAGCAGGAGGGTGACGCACACGAGTACGGCCGCACATCCGACGAAGGTTCTAACAGTGCGCATGAAGGCGAGCGGATTCTAGCACCGCGAGGTGGCCCAGGATCTTGCGGATCACCTTGGGCCCGGAGACGGCGCCCGAGAGCTTCACCGACCCCCGCTGGGCCCGTGACCACCCCTCGGTGACGGGGGCTCTCGGCATCTTGCCCGGGTCCGGGGTCGACCCGGAGACGATGCGCGGGACCTGCGGCGGATGCCCTGACGAGGCCCCTACTCGACGCTCAGCCGGGCCCGCTGCCGGAGGTCCCGGCTGGAAGCGCCCACCTCGATCTCGAACTCGCCCGGCTCGACCGCGAAGGCTCTCCGTGCCTCGTCCCAGCGCGCGAGGTCGCGCCCGGGGACGAGCGTGAAGCGGACCTTTCGCTGCTCGCCAGCCTTCAACCCCACCCGCTCGAAGCCGCGGAGCTCCCGGATCGGCGCGGGCCTCTTCGTCTCCACGTCGCGCGCATAGAGCTGCACCACCTCGTCGCCGTCCCTCGACCCGGTGTTCTTCACGTCGAGCGAGACCTCCAGGCGGTCGGCCGCCCCGAGGCGGGTGCGCGAGAGCTGCAGGCCCGAGTACTCGAACCTCGTGTACGAGAGGCCGTGACCGAACGGGTAGAGCGGCTCCCCGCGGAAGTACCGGTAGGTCCGGCCCTCCATCGCGTAGTCGGCGAAGAGCGGCAGCTGGGCCACCGACTCGTAGAAGGTGACGGGCAGGCGGCCCGCGGGGTTCGTGTCGCCGAAGAGCACGTCGGCCACGGCGTTCCCTCCCTGCTGCCCCGGGTACCACGCGAGCACGATGGCCGGCAGCTTCTCCTGCGCCCAGCGCACGCCGAGGGCCGAGCCGGTGGTCAGCACCAGCACCACCGGCTTCCCGGTGGCGTGGAGCGCCTCCAGCATCTTCTTCTGGACGGCGGGCAGCTCGATGTCCGTCCGGTCGCCGCCGGCGAACCCCGGGTAGGAGACCTTCATCTCCTCGCCCTCGACCTCGGCGGTGAGGCCGCCCACGAAGACGACGGCGTCGGCGGCCCGCGCCGCATTCAGGGCCTCCTCGAACGGCGTCCCCGCCCCCGGCCGCTTCCACCCCAGGCGGACCTCGGCGTCTCTCGTGCCCTCGAAGTACTCGAGCTTCAGGTCGTGGGCCCGGCCCGCCTCGAGGCTCACCCTGGCGCTGACCGCCCGGGCGACACTCGTCTCGCTCCACTCCTCGAGGACCTTGCGCCCGTCCACGAAGAGGCGCACGCCGTCGTTGCCCGTCACCGTCAGCTCGTACTCGCCCGAGACGGGAGGCAGGAGCGTCCCCGTCCAGCGGATCGAGAAGGAGTCGCCCTCGAGCGCCCGCTCCGCGGGAAGCTCACCCCGCGCGACCGGCTCGTCCGTGGGCGCGCCACGGTCCCAGCGGAAGTCCACCTTCGGGTCCAGCCGCGTGAGCACCGGCTCGCCCTGGAGGTCGCGCCCGCGGAAGTACGCCCCGGTGAGCCCGCGCTCGGACGAGCCGGGGGCCGGCCGCAAGAATGCCGGCCCAATCGCCTCCGCGGCGCGCGGGTCCTGCCGTCCCTCGACGAGGTCGACCCCGCGCGCATGGAGGACGCGCGTGACGGGCGAGACGGCGTTCCGGATCCCGGCCAGGATGGTGACCGGGTGCGAGGGCGTCCCGTTGTAGTTGCCGAGGAGCGTGACCAGATCGTCGGCGTTCGGCCCGACGACGGCGATCGCGCCGAGGTCCTTGCGCAGCGGCAGGATCCCGCCGTTCTTCAGGAGGACGATCGACTCCTGCGCCACCCGCCGCGCGAGCCGGTCGTGCTCCGGCGCGTCGTTGACGCGGTACGGGACCTGTGCGTACGGCACCCGTTCGGGCGGGTCGAACATCCCGAGCTTCATCCGCGCCAGCATGAGCCGGCGGACCGCCACGTCCAGGTCCTCCTCCCGCAGGAGGCCGCGCTGCAGCGCCTTTCCGAGGGTGCGGTAGGCACTTCCGCACTCGAGGTCACAGCCTTTCGTGACCCCGAGCGCCGAGGCCTCTTCCGCCGTCGGGACCAGCTTGTGGCGCATGTAGATGTCGTCGATCGACCCGCAGTCCGACACCACGTAGCCGTCGAAGCCCCACTCCTTCCTCAGGATGTCCTGGAGAAGGCGCTGGCTGGCCGAGGCCGACTCGCCGTTCACGCGGTTGTAGGCGCCCATCACGGACGCCACCTTGCCCTCCTGCACCAGGACGCGGAAGGCGGGGAGATACGTCTCGTGGAGGTCGCGCTCCGTGGGACGGGCGTCGAAGTGGTGGCGGTCCGGCTCGGGGCCGCTATGGACCGCGAAGTGCTTGGCGGTGGCGATGACCTCGTAGTACCGCGGGTCGTCTCCCTGCAGGCCCTTCACGAAGGCGACGCCCAGGCGGCCCGTGAGGTACGGGTCTTCCCCGTACGTCTCCTGCCCCCGCCCCCAGCGCGGGTCGCGGAAGATGTTGATGTTGGGCGACCAGAAGGTCAGGCCCTGGTAGCGGCCGCGCTTGCCCTGGCGGACGAACTGGTGGTGCTTGGCACGGGCCTCGGCCGCGATGACCTTCGCCATCTCGCGGAGGAGCGGCTCGTCGAACGTGGCCGCGAGCCCGATGGCCTGCGGGAAGACGGTGGCGACACCGGCCCGGGCCACGCCGTGGAGACACTCGTTCCACCACTCGTAGGCGGGCACCCCCAGGCGCGGGATGGCCGCCGCCTGGTTCGTGAGCTGGGAGACCTTCTCCTCGACCGTCATCCGCGACACGAGGTCGCGGGCCCGCGACTCGAAGCCGAGGTCGGGATTCAGGTAGGACGGCGCCGGCTCCTGGGCCGCGACCGGCCAAACGAGGCCGGCGCTGGCGATCAGCCCGACGGCGAAGCACACCGCGGTCATGCGCGTCCTGGTCATCGGTTTCCTCCCTGTCGCTCTGCCGCCGCGGGCCGCACGGGAGCGTCCGCGCTCACGCGAGCACGACGCTCCTCAGACATGGATGCCGTTCACCGCGTCGCTGATACGGCCGTTGACTTTCACCATGATGTAGTTGACGTAGTTCGTGAGGTCCGTTCGGAGCTTCGTCACGTAGCGTGCGGCGTGGGAGCCCGCGGCCAGCATCCCCTCCTCCATCTCGCGCACGAGGATCTCCGCGTCCGTGAGGACGTGCTTGATCTCGCGAAAGTCCCGGTTCACCTCGAGCAGGGTCTCCGGCCGGAGCGCCCGGGAGGAGATCTCGGGCGGGTAGGCGCGGAGCACGGCGTCGGCCTTCTGGGTGAACTCGTCGACGAGCCCCTCGAGGTCGTCCACGAGCTCGAGCGCGGCGTGCTCCCCGGCCTTGGCGTGCCGCTCGAGGCGGGACTTCAGCTTGCCGAGCTGCTCGGGCAGCGACTGGCGCAAGTAGCCGAGGCCGAGGTGGGGACGGCGCGGGGAGTCGAGGGGGAGGCAGTCGCGCCCCAGGTAGATGCGGTCGCCGTAGCGCTCGACGGGGTCCCCGGGCGGCAGGGTGTAGAGCTTCACCTCGCAGACCCCCGGGCCGTAAAGCAGGAAGCGGGAGATCAACCGGTGCTCGTTGACCGCGACGAAGTACGAGTTCGTCTCCAGGAGGGCGGAGTAGAGCGAGAGGTTGTACAGCAGGTAGAGCTTCATCTGCTCGAGCAGGTCCTGCTTCTCGTCCAGGATGGCCCGGATGCTCTTCTCCTCGGCCGGGCTCGCCCCGCCGGTGGTCAGGTGGGAGAGGTGAGGGGTCAGGATCAGCCGGCCCCGGGCGAGGAAGAACTCGAGGTGAAGGTTTTCCCGCACCTTCTTCTGGAAGTGATCGAGAGCGAAGGTGGGCACCTCGAAGGAGTCCCGCTCCACCAGAGCGCTGAGCGTCTTCATGTCGCCCCTCCGCGCGTGGCCGCCGACGCGCCGGATCGAGGCTACGCCCCGAGCCGCCCGGGGGTCAATCCCGCAGGGCGACGCCGATCGCCGCCGCGAGCCACCTCCGGCGTGAACTGTCCATGGCGGCCTCCTTCATTCGGGTACAGTGTGGTCAGGATAGCCCCAACGGGAGGTGAACGTGGAACGCCTGAGGGACCGGATCCTGGCGACCGATGCGCCGGGTTGGGTGATCCTGGTCCGCCTCATGGTGGGCGCGGTCTTCCTCTCCGAGGGCATCCAGAAGCTCCTCTACCCCGTCGAGCTGGGGGCGGGGCGGTTCGCGAAGATCGGCCTGCCCGCGCCCGAGGCGCTCGGGCCGTTCGTCGCCACGTTCGAGATCGCCTGCGGGCTCCTCGTGCTGCTCGGCCTCTTCACGCGCCTGGCGGCGCTGCCCCTCATCACGATCATGCTGGTGGCGATCGCCACCACGAAGGTGCCGATCCTGATGGCGAGCGGCTTCTGGAAGATGGCGCACGAGGCCCGCACCGACTGGTCGATGCTCCTCGGCTCGCTCTTCCTGCTCGTCGCGGGCGGGGGTGCGTGGTCGCTGGACTCGAGACTGGGCCGCCCCCCGGTGCCCCCCAGGGATCCTCCGCGATAGGGGATCAGGCCCTGCCCGGAAGGACCGGCCCGGCGAGGAGTCGCAGAGTCACGGCCCGACGCGCCACTCGACGATGCCGGCGGACTGGCGGGGTCGGAGCTGCGCCTCGATGCGGAGCGCCATCGTGACGACGGGCCGGAAGCTCACGCGGTTGAACTGGTCGCGGGCGACACCGTACTCGGCCGTCTCCGAGGCCGGCTGCCACCCGGCGCCGTCCCAGTAGAGCAGCCGCCACGCCGCGGGGAGGCGCACGCGCCCGTCGGTCGGGGCGGAGAGCCGAACGTCGTGCGGCACGCGGCCGGAGCTACGCGCCGTCTCCTCGTCGGCCCAGTACAACTCGACCCACGCCACCTCGCGCGGGCGCGGGAAGGCGTACTGCGCCCACTCGACGGTGCCGTAGCGGTCCCACCAGAGGAAGCGCGGCACGTCGAGGTCGCCCGAGGACTGGCCGACCCGGCCGTCGTTCATCGCGGTGGGGGGCGCGAAGTGCCAGGCGCTCGACGCGGCGGCGAGCGGCGGGGCGTCCTGCCAGGCCGGCGCCCCCTCCGCCTTCACCTCGGGGAACGCGGTGATGCGCAGGCGCGCGCACCCCATCGGCACGAGGGCCAGGTCCTCGAGCGGCTCCGTGCTGAGGGCGGGGCTCGCCTGGATCTCGCCCACGAGACCGTTCGCCTCCAGGCGCCACTGCGGGATCCGGCGGCCCTTCGCTTTCAGCACGACCGGCGCGGTCTCCAGCGTGAACGGCTGCTCGCCGGGCGAAACGCCGGCCCCCGCCACCTCGATCGGAGCCGAGAGGTCGATGCCGTAGTTCCACGGCGACTGCGGGACGACCTCGTAGGCCGGCCACCGCTCGTCTTCGTTGTACCGATCCCAGCGCTGCGGGATCGCGAGCGAGTAGGTGAGCGGCCCACGGTCCACGGACACGGCATTCGAGTTCCTCTCCCAGCGCCGCAGGCGCACCTCCATGGGCAGGGTGAGGCGCACGCGATCACCCGGCTGCCAGAGGCGGCGAAGCGTCACCCACCCGCGCGCGTCAGGGGGCAGTGCCAGGCGCGTGCGGTTCACGGCGAGGGTCGGAGTCTTCGCCCAGGACGGGATCCGCAGCGACAGCGGGAAGCGGGTGGGCGTGGCCGGCTTCACCGCGATCTCGATCGTGTCATCGAACGGGTAGCCCGTCTGCACCTCGACGTCGACCGTCACCCCGCGGCCGACCTTCGCCTTCACCCGCGCCGGCGCGTAGAGGACCGCAGCGAGGCCGTTGTCGCCGGTGGCCATCCACAGGCTCTCGACGAAGTACGGCCAGCCGAAGGCCACGTTGTGCTGGCAGCAGCGGTACTGCCACGGGCTGTAGGAGAGCATGTCCCCGGCGTTGTCGAAGAGCGGGGCCTTGCTCGTCCGGTCGAGCTGCACCATGTTGGCGGCGGTGAGGTAGTGCAAGCCCTTCAGGTCGGGGGTCATCGCGGCGGGCAGCGAGTTGAAGGCCACGTCCTCGGCGCGGTCGGCCCACTTCGGGTCGCCGGTGATCCGGACGAGCATCTCGTGCGAGTGCATCAGCTCGACGAACGTGCAGCTCTCCGTCCCCTGGCGCGGGCCGGAGAAGCCGGGGCGGGCGTTCTCGTCGGCGGCAAAGCCCCCGCCCGGGAACTGGCCGTAGAGACCCATCACCGTGTCGTAGACCCGTTCGGTCGCCCGCAGGTAGCGCGGGTCGCGGGTCTGCTGGTAGTACTGCGCCGGCCCCCGGAAGCACTGCGAGAGGTTCACGCCGTGCCAGGTCGGGATGTCGCCCACCCAGTCGGCGGTGCGCTCGTGGTTGACCCGGGCGAGGTCCAGGAGCCAGCGCTCGCCGGTGCGGTTGAAGAGCCAATAGATGCTGTCGAGGTTGTCCGCCGCGCGCCACTTCTGCCAGCTGCCGGGGTAGATCGCGTCGAGGGGCAGCGTGGACTGCCACTTGAAGTAGCGCGTCATGAGGTCGAGGACGCGCCGGTCGCCGGTGGCCTCGAAGTGCGACCGCAGCGGGTAGAGCATCACCATGTTGGGCCAGAGGTCGAGGACGCGCGTGCCCGACTCGGCGTCGGCGAGGTTCGTGCGGCTGCCGAAGTAGCCGCTCGCCTGCTGCGTCCTCATCACCGCCTCGAGCCAGCGCTGCGACTCGTCGAGGATCCTCTTGTCGCCGGTGAGGTGGCCGAGGTCCACGAAGCCCTTCAGCCAGTAAGGCACCTCCTCCCAGCCGAAGCCGCCCTCGCCCTTCGGGTCCGTCCAGGCGTTGCCCTCGAACTTGCAGAAGCGGCTGAGCTCGGGCAGCCGGCCCGTGAAGCCCTCGGCCATGAGGTCGATCTGCGTCTTCAGCCAGCCCTCGGCCTTCACGCTGCCCAGCGGGAGCTTCACGAGCGGGCTCGGCAGGAGCGGCTCGCGGTTGCCGGCGTAGTGGAGGTTGACGCCGGCCCGCGGCAGGCCGACGGCCACCGTCGCCACCGCGCCCGGCCGCGGCTCGGCGGCGGGCACCGCCGCGGCCCCGCCCGCCAGAACGGCCCAACCCAACACGGCGGCCAGAGCCCGAGTGCGCATGCGCCCTCCTCGCGCGGGCCACGCTACGCCCGCGCCCGAGCGCGGGTCAAGCCGCGAGGCGGCCTCGTCCATTGACGGGCCCCTCGGGTCTCGCATAGCCTCGGCGGCACGCGGCCCCGCCCGGGCCGCCGCCAGCGGGCGTCTCGCCCCGGACCAGGAGAGACACGATGAAACTCCGTACGCTGCCGATCTTCTTCGCCTTCTTCGTCATGGGCTTCGTCGACGCCGTCGGCACCCTCGTCGGCTTCGCGAAGGACGAGTACCACCTCTCCGGCTTCATGGCGGGCCTCCTCCCCTTCTTCGGCTTCATCGCCTTCGCCCTCTTCTCCGTCCCCGGCGGCGTGCTGATGGACAAGAAGGGCAAGAAGTTCTTGATGCTGCTCTCGCTCGCGATCGTCCTCGTCGGCGAGGCGCTACCCGCCCTGACGACCGGCTACGTGATGCTCGTGGCCGCCATCTTCCTCATCGGGATCGGCATGACGCTCCTGCAGGTGGCCGGCAACCCGATCATGCGCGACGTGTCCGAGGAGGGCCGCTTCGCCCGGAACCTCACCTTCGCCCAGTTCATCAAGGGTCTGGGCTCGATCGCGGGCCCGGCGGTCGCGATCGCCCTCGTCTCGCGCGGGCTGCCGTGGAACTCGATCTTCAGCGTCTTCGGGGTGGTGGTGGCGATCACTCTCGCGGGGGTGGCCTTCCTGAAGGTCGAGGAGAGGAGAGGCGACGACAAGCCGCCGGCGAGCATCGCCAGCAGCTTCGCCCTCCTCGGCCACCCCTACGTCTTCATGATGATCTTCGGCCTCTTCCTCTACGTCGGCGCCGAGGTGGGCGTCAACTCCTGGATCGCCACCTTCCTGAACCAGAAGTTCCAGTTCGACCTGGGCAGCCTCGCCACCGGCGGCATCGCCTTCTTCTTCGTCGCCCTCTCGATCGGCCGGCTCATCGGCTCCGCGGTCCTGAACTTCATGTCCGCCCGCCAGTTCCTGGTGGTGACGGCGGGGCTCAGCGTCCTCGGCACGCTCGGGATCATGCTCGGCTCGAAGGAGGTCGCGGTGGCGTCGATCTTCCTGACCGGCCTCGGCTTCGGCAACGTCTTCCCGCTCATCTTCTCCATCCTCGTCGACAAGATGCCCGAGCGCAGCGCCGAGCTGTCGGGCCTCCTCTGCATGGCGATCGCGGGCGGCGCCGTGATGCCCCCAGTGATGGGCAAAGTGAGCGACGCCTTCGGCTCGGTCACCGCCGCCATGGCGGTGCCGTTCGTCTCGTGCCTCTACATCCTCTTCCTGGGTCTCCGCGCGGCGCGCGAGGCGAAGGCGTAGGGGGCCGGCCATGTCCTACGCGAAGGACCCCCGCGTCGTCCTGACCCTCGACGCCGGGGGGACGAAGTTCGCCTTCTCCGCGGTCCAGTCCGACCGCGAGGTCGCGGAGCCGGTCACGCTGCCCTCGAACGCCCACGACCTGAAGCTGTGCCTCGAGACGATCGTGGAGGGCTTCGCGCGGGTGAAGGAGAAGGCGCCCGCCCCGCCGGTGGCCATCAGCTTCGCCTTCCCCGGCCCCGCCGACTACCCGCGCGGGATCGTCGGCGACCTCGGGAACCTGCCGGCGTTCAAGCAAGGGGGCGTCGCCCTCGGGCCCATGCTCGAGGACCGCTTCGGCATCCCGGTCTTCCTCAACAACGACGGGGACCTCTTCGCTTTCGGCGAGGCGATCGCGGGCTTCCTGCCGTGGGTGAACGGGCTCCTGGCCGAGGGCGGGAGCCCCAAGCGCTTCCGCAACCTCTTCGGGGCCACCTTCGGCACCGGCTTCGGCGGCGGCATCGTCCACGACGGCCGCCTCTGGATCGGCGACAACTCCGCCGGCGGCGAGATCTGGCTCTTCCGGAACAAGCTCGACCCGAAGTCGAATATCGAGGAGTCGGTGTCGATCCGGGCCATCCGGCGGGTGTACGCGCAGAAGGCCGGGATCGCGGCCGAGACGGCTCCGGAGCCGAAGGACATCTTCGCGATCGGCCGGGGCGAGAAGCCGGGCAGCCGCGAGGGGGCCATCGAGGCTTTCCGCCGCATGGGCGAGGCCGCGGGCGACGCGCTCGCCTCGGCGATCACGCTCGTCGACGGCCTCGTCGTGATCGGCGGCGGCCTCACCGGCGCCGCCGAGCTCTTCCTGCCCGCGCTCGTGGCCGAGATGAGAGCACCCTTCGAGACCCCTTCGGGCCCGATCCCCCGCCTCGAGATGAAGGCCTTCAACCTCGAGGACCCGGCCCAGCGCGCGGCCTTCGTGCAGGGCGAGGCGAAGGAAGTGGTGGTGCCGGGCTCGGACCGCAAGGTCGCCTACGACCCGCTGGAGCGGATCGGGGTCGGCCTCTCGCGCCTCGGCACCAGCAAGGCCGTCGCCCTCGGCGCCTACGCCTTCGCGCTGGCCGAGCTCGATCGGCGCGGCTGAGCCTTCACGCCTCCGCGCTGGGGTAGCGGAAGAGCGGGCTCGCGGCGAGGCCCTTCGCCTTGATGGCCTCGATCTCGGCGGTCGCACGCCTCCACACATTCAATGGAACTCACCGAACCTGGGTGGGTCCTCGCCACGGGCGTTCGGTAGCGCACGGCGTCTGCAGCACGCTCTGAAGCCATCCCCGTCGGGCTGGGCGACGGACCCCCGCAAAGGCCGGCAGCCGTGACGGGGCTGCGCGACCTCCCGGGGACGGTCGCCGGCCCGCCGCCGTCAGCTCGCCTTCAGCAATGGGCGCGGAAGGTCGGTGAGATGGCGGGCCGCCTCGTCAAGGTCGACGGCCTTCTGAGCGTTGAGCCAGAACTCCGGGGTCGTCCGGAAGGCAGCCCCGAGCCTCAGTGCCATCTCGGCGCTCACGGACGTCCGGCCGTTGACGATGCGGTTGACCACCTTGACGTCGCAGCCCAGCGACTCCGCCACCTGCTTCTGGGTCAGCTTCAGGGGAACCAGGAACTCCTCCCGCAGGATCTCCCCGGGCGTGGTGGGCTTTCTCCGCTTTCTCATGGCGCCTCAGTGATAGTCACGAATGTCGACCTCGCTCGGACCCGATTCCGTCCAGCGGAACACCACTCTCCACTGGTCGTTGATCCGGACGCTGTGGAATCCGGCCAGATCACCCTTCAAGGCCTCGAGCCGGTTGCCGGGTGGCGATGCCAGATCGCTGAGCCCCGCGGCGTAATCCAGCATGTCGAGCTTCCTAGCGGCGATTCTGGCCACCGCGACCCACCCGGCCCCTCGTGGCAGCCTCCCCTCCCGGAAGAAGCGCTCCACCGCCGGGCTGGCGAATCCCCGGATGGCCATTCCCGAGACAGTATACCCTTATTCGGTATACCGGCTGCAGGGATGTGTCGCGCCGACCTGCAAGAGGCAGACGGTGGGCTGGACAGGCGGCACCCGCCGCCGCTCCGAAGAGGGCCGAGTCGCTCACGCCTCCTGGCTCGGGTAGCGGAAGAGCGGGCTCGCGGCGAGGCCCTTCGCCTTGATGGCCTCGATCTCGGCCGGCCCGAGCGGCTGGAAGCCGGCGGCGAGCTTCAGGGCCATGGCGAAGAGGGTCTCGTCTCCCGGCGGGATCGCGGCCGTCACCGGGTGTGAGAGCGTGAAGCGCAGGCCCATCGAGGCCGTCTCGGCCGTGTCCAGGGGCTCGTACCAGCACTTCGCGTAGCGCTTCGTAGCACCTTCCGGCCAGGGTCCCTTCGCCATCGCCTTCAGGCAGAGGATCCCCATGCCCTTCTCCTTCGCCTTCGCGAGCACCTGGGGGCCGAAGCTGCCGGCGTGCCAGGTTGCGTAGTTGACCGGGAAGAGGATCGTGTCGAAGGCGAAGCCGTCCAGGAGCGCGGTCGCCGCCTCGACCGAGTGCGCGGAGAAGCCGAGGAAGCGCACCTTGCCGGCCTTCTTCGCCGCCTCGAAGGCCTCCATCGCCCCGCCGGGACCGAGGATCGTCTTCACGTCCTTCTTCTTCGTCACCGCGTGGTGCTGGTAGAGGTCGAAGTAGTCGGTCCGCATCTTCCGGAGCGAGCCCTCGAGCTCCTTCGTCGCGGCCTCCTTCGTGCGCCCCTGCGTCTTGCAGGCGAGGAAGACGCCCTTGCGGTGAGGCTCGAGCGCCGGGCCCAGCATGTCCTCGGCGTTGCCGTAGCTCGGGGCCACGTCGAAGTAGTTCACGCCCGCCTCGACCGCCGTGCGCACCCGCGCGGCCGCCTGCTCCGTGGTCGCGTTCATCACCACAATCCCGCCGAACCCGATGACGGAGAGCTTTTCCCCCGTCTTCCCGAGCGCCCGGCGTTCGAGTCCGCCCAGCCCCTTCTCCCGCTCGAGCCCCTGAAGCCCCGCGGGGAAGAGCGACAGCGCCGCCCCCGTCCCGGCCGCCCCGACCACGAAGTCGCGCCTCTTCATCGGACCCTCCCTCCGTCCGGATTCTGGGCGAGGTGGGGGGCCGGTTACAATAGCGTCCCGGTTCCCCGAGAGGTCGCCGATGGCCCGCATACTCATGGTCGCTCCCGGCGAGGGCCTGCTGAAGGCACTGCGGGCCTCGCCGCTCCTCGAGGGGCACTCGATCGACGTCGCCGCCGGCGAGACCGACGCGGTCCGCCGGCTGCGCCAGCGGGCCTTCGACGTCCTGATCAGCGCCCCGGACACCGATCTCGACGAGGACGCGGCGATTCTCGACGAGGTCCGCGCCGTCCGCCCGGGCGTGCGGATCGTGATCCTCGCCCCGCGCACGACCCCCGACCAGGTGATCGCGGCCCTCCGCCAGCGGGTCTTCGCCTGCTTCAGCGCGCCCTTCGATGCTTCCGAGATCGCGGACATGGTGGCCCGCGCCGCCGAGGCCGACGAGTGGAAGGACGGCATCGAGGTCCTCTCCGCGACCCCGGACTGGATCCACGTGCTCGTCAACTGCCGGCTTCTGAGCGCGGAGCGCCTCGTCAACTTCTTCACCGAGCTGCGCTCCGACGTGCCCGAGGCTCCCCGCGACGTCTTGATGTTCGCGTTCCGCGAGGTGCTCATGAACGCGATGGAGCACGGGGGCGGCTTCGACCCCGACCAGGTGGTCGAGGTCACGGCGGTACGGACCGCGCGGACGATGATCTTCTACCTGCGCGACCCCGGCCCGGGCTTCGACTTCTCGGCCCTGTCCCACGCCGCCGTGACCCGGCCCGACGACCCCCTCGCCGTGGCCGAGACCCGTCAGGCGAGCGGCCTGCGCCCCGGCGGCTTCGGCCTCCTGATCACGCGGCAGGTCGTGGACGAGATGATCCACAGCGAGCGCGGCAACGAGGTCCTCCTCATCAAGCACCTGATCTGAGCCGCGTCGGCCGGCGGCGACGAGTCCCCTCCGGGGTTATCATCCTTCCCGCCTCGCCGTCCGGGGGCCGCGCGTGACCAGCAAGGAGCCGAGAACCATGCCGACCAGGGTGATGATCATGGGCCTGGGGCCGATCGGGGCGGGCGTCGCCTGCCAGCTCGCGGCCCGGAAGAACTTCAGGATCGTGTCCGCCGTGGACATGGACCCCGCCAAGGCGGGCAAGGACATCGGCGAGCTGGTGGGCCTGGGGAAGAAGACCGGGGTCAAGGTCGTGGCCGACCCCGTGACGGCGATCCGGAAGACGAAGCCGCAGGTCGCGGTCCTCTGCACGAGCTCGGCCCTCAAGCAGGTGTGGCCCCAGGTCGAGGCGCTGCTGAAGCTCAAGGTCCCGATCGTCTCGACCACGGAGGAGCTGTCCTACCCCTGGTTCTCCAACAAGGCCCTGGCGCGGAAGATCGACACCGCGGCGAAGAAGGCGAAGGTGGC
>JBGPQQ010000011.1:0-17201 GCA_041489115.1 Vicinamibacteria bacterium
ACTCGGGGTGGGCGGCGAGGAAGGGGACGGCGGCCGCGACCCGCGCTAGTGTCTCCGTGCGGTCCAGCGTGCCGATCATCTCGCGGGCCTTGTCCTCGTCCGCGGGCGTGCCGCCGAGGGGCGACAGGGCGTCCACTGCGTACGCCAGAAAGCCGTCCACGGCCAGGCGCCGGGCCACGTCCTTGATGTGCGGGTTGAGGCCGCGGTTCTCGTGGACGACGATCACGGCCGGCCGCCTGCCCCCGCCCTTCTGCCGCGCCAGGAAGCCGGTCACCTTCGTGCCCCCGACCTCGTAGCCGCCCGTCCCGGTGGCGAGGCGCGGGTCATCCTCGGGGACGATCCCCGCGTGAGCGTAGTCGTTCTGCAGGACGCCGAGGAGCGCCGCCGCCGCGGTCGCGCCTCCCGCGAGCTGCGCGAGGCGGTCGAGAAAGCTCCGCCGGTCCACCGCGCCGTGGGTGTACGCGTCGTAGAGATCGATAATCCTCTGGTCCATCGGCGGAGCCTCCCTTGGCAGTGAACGGTTGACGTTCAGTCTACCGGAAAGGTACCGGAAAGGGGTCAGGTCTTGAATCAAGGCGTCGGCGGCAGAAAGGGGCCTGCCGTCAGGGGCTGAGGACGACCGTCGTCGCGCTGGAGGCCGGCATCTCGAGCCGGAAGGCGTTGCGCGCGGTCGGGGTGAGGTCGGCTCCCCGGGCCGGCGACGACGAGGTTCCGCTGATCTGCCACGTCTGGGCGCGGGCGAAGTCCGCCGGGTGGGTGATGAGGATCTCGGCCGTGGTCGGTCCCGTCGACTTGTTGACAGCGACGAGCACCATCCGGTCGTCCTGCCCGTCGTCCACGCTGGCGTAGACGGAGGTCGTCTCCTGGTTCGAGGTGGCGGCCCCGATCGAAGTGTCCCCGCAGCGCCCGCCCGCGCCGTCGTAGTTGCAGTAGAGCGCGAACGCGCCGTCCACGTAGCGCATCCCGCCCTGTATGTCCCAGAGGGCCGCCGCGAAGACGTCCTCCCGCCCGAAGATGCCGAGCGCGTCCGCCTGCGCGACGCCGCCGGAGACGTGGTCGCCGCCGCCGTAGTTGTACTCGGTGATGGCGAGCAGGGTGCCGGGGTAGTGAGCGGCGATCTTCTCCCGCATGCGCGGGATGAGACGGATGGCACCGACGCGGGCGTCGACCGAGATCCAGCTGTTCTCCGCGTAGGAGGGGTCCCACAGCGAGCGCGGGGCCTGCACGCGCGCTGCCGCCACGTCCAGCGAGGTGTTCGCCTCGGTGATCCGGACGCCCCCGCCGCGCGCCTCGGGGTACCAGTGGAGATCGAGCACGTCCACGAGGCGGCACCGGGCGCGGCCCTCGGCGTCCCGCATCGAGTCGAGGTAGAAGTCGAGGAAGTCGCGGCCGCCGTTGTCGGGGGCGTCCTGCAGGCGGACGAAGCCTTGCCAGCCGTAGCTCACGGGCCCGAAGACGAGGGCCCCCGGCGCCACCGCCTTGATCGCCCCCGCGTACTCCTCGGTGCGCTGGGCGAGCTCCGCGTAGGTGACCTTGCCCGTCAGGCGGATGCGGGGGTGAGTCGAGGCCCAGAGGTCGGGCTCGTTGTCGAGGGAGTAGAAGAGCGCGCGCGAGGGGTCCCGGCGCGCGCCGGGGAAGGCCGACTCGAGCCAGGCCACGAACTCGTCCTGGTAGACGACGCGGTCGCCGGTGTCCGGGGGGTAGGAGAAGCCGCGGCGCTTCGCGGCGCGGGACTCGAGGAAGCGGACGTTCAGGTAGTCCGGGGTCTGGTTGACGTCGCCGCTCGGGCCCTTGTCGGCGGAGACGTAGCCCGCCATGGGGACGGTCACGATCATCGAGGCGCCGGCCGCGTGCGCCGCGGCCACGTACGGCCGCACGGCCTCGCCGGGGACGTCCCCCCCGCCCAGGTAGTCGTCGTTCTGGTGGCGGTAGTCGGCGCCGGCGTTCGAGGCGTTCGTCTCCCAGTTGTAGGCCGTCCAGCGGTTGCCTCCGAGGCGCGCGAGCCGGAGGCCGCGCGAGCGGCCGGCCCAGTTCGGCTGGTTCATCCCGTAGATGTAGGGCGAGATCGGGTGGCGCGACGCCCCCGAGTCGACCGTGAACCGGACGCTACCGGCCGGGGCGGCCGTGGGTGTCGGCGAAGCCGACGGGGTCGTGGGACCGGAGGTCCCGCCGCCGCAGGCGGGACAGAGCAGGGCCACGAGGGCGAAGGTGGCGAAGCGCACCCGGGTTACTCCCAGCGGACGCTGTGGGGGATGCCCCGCCGCTCCAGCTCCGCCATCACTTCCCCGGCCCGCACCGCCTGCTCCATGCGGTGGGCGCCGGGGGCGATGCGGCCCCGCGCCTGCAGCGCCATCATGATCGCGGCGTGCCAGCCGGTGAGGCGCTCCATGCCCGTGAAGCCGGTGGCCGGATCGTGACGGTCGACGAGGTCCACCGTCACGCGCGCCGGGCGGCCGTCCTTCTCGCCCACGCCCACCGCGCGCATGACGCACACGTCGCGGATGAGAGGGGCCGTGATCTTCGGCTCGAGCAGGCGGTGGTAGAGGTGCCGGGGCACGACGACCTGCCCGTCCACCTCGACTCGGTCCTCGGAGAAGAGGCCCAGCCGCTTGTAGGCCTCGAACGTCGCGAAGTGGCCGGGGTAGCGGAGCACCTTGTTCTCGTAGCGCTCGAGGCGCCCGAGGTGCGTGTGGGGCGTCGTGGACATGCTGCCCGAGATGACGAAGGCCTCGAGGGTACCGAGCGGCGGGAACTCCACCGCCTCCAGCTCCGTGAAGGTGGGCACCGGTGTGAGCTTCCCGTCGCGGATGAAGGTGGCCTGGCCGTCGTACTCGTTCGTGAGGCCGTTGACGTGAAAGGTGAGCTCGTACCGCCAGGGCTCCTTCGGATCCTGGGGCAGCCCGCCGTCGTAGAGGTACACCTCGCGGGCCCGGTCCAGCAGCTCCATCACGTACACGCCCATGTGGTTGACGAGGCCCGGGCCCATGCCGCAGTCGGGCACGACGCTGACACCTTTCGCTCGGGCGGCCTCGTCGAGGCGCAGCTGCGACCAGACGACGTCGGTGTTCCCGCCCAGGTCGCAGAGGCTGACGCCGGAGGCGACGCACACCTCGGTGATGCCGAGGTTGAAGTAGTAGGGTACGGCGCTCAGCGCGACGTGGGCGCCAGCAACCACGGCCATCACCGAGGCGGGCTCCGAGGCGTACACCGCGGTCGCCTCGGCCACCTCCCGGCCCAGGAGGTCGTTGACGCGTGCCGCCGCCTGCCGCGCCGCGTCCACGCGGACGTCGGCCATCACGACGCGCGCGGCATCGCCGAAGCGGGCGAGGTCGTAGGCGGCCGCCGTGCCCTGCCGGCCCGATCCCAGGATCACGTAGCGGAAGCTCATCGGGAGATGGGCCTGCCCCAGCCGTGAATTGGCCGCATCGCGCCAGACCCCACGCGAGCCGATGGCAGAACCGGCGCCCGCGCGGGGCCCCTGGCATCGATGCGGCCCACATCGCCGTGGTCGTACGATCGCAGCCCCGTCGGCTGCAGCGAGAGGACCAGTACGAGGGCGTCGACGAGCGCGGCGTTGCGCGCGACGGCGCGCTCGAGGATGGCCGCCTGGCGGGCGGCGCGGCCCCAGTCCTTCTCCTCCGCGGCCTCCGTGAGGCCGGGCAGCTCGAGGTGCGCGTAGGTGTAGCGGGCCGCGTAGAGCGTGTGCTTGAACCACGGACGGCCGGGCAGCCCCTCGGGATCGAGCCAGTTGCGCTCCACGTCGAGGATGCCCCGGTTCACGCGCCGTGCGAGGTCGGGCGCCGGCGCCCCCGCCGCCAACGCAGCGAGAGCGCCCTCGTTCAGCCGGCGGCCGGCCGCCTCGAAGTCATCGATGCCGGTCCGCAGCCGCGAGAGATCGAGGCGGCCCTTCTCCGTCGCCTTCTCGAGGTCGCCCACGAACCCACGCAGGTGCCGGGCGTAGGCGGCGAAGTCGAAGGGCAGGAGGTCGGCGTTCGCGAGTCGCAGGGCGAGGGTCCCCCAGATGCGGGAGAGCAGCACGTGGTAGCGATAGCCGGGGTCGCCGAAGCGGTTCATCCAGTAGAAGCCGTCGTACATCGAGTGGTAGACCCCGTAAGGCCCGTCGAACGTCAGCCCGACCGTCGGGACCCCGAGGTGGTTCAGGAAGACCGTGTGGTCCGAGCCGCTGCCGATGCGGACGTCCACGAGATCGTCGTCGGCCGGAGGGGCGGTGTCGCCCTTCTCCGCTCGCGCCTTCGAAACCGAGGCGCGCCGCGCCTCGACGAGAGGCCGGCCGGTGGCCGGGTCCTGCAGCTCGCGCGCCAGTGCGAGGACGAAGGGCGCCAGCGAGCCGATCGCCTGCGGCTCGAAGTCGGGGCCCGAGGCCGACGAGTCCACGTTGAGGTAGGCGACCGCCTTCGCCTTCAGGTCGTCGGCGAAGTTCTCGCCCCACTCGGTCGAGCCGGTGAGCCCGACCTCCTCGCCGTCCCAGGAGCAGAAAACGAGCGTCCGCCGCGGTCGCTTCCCGGACTTCAGCAGCTCGCCGAAGGCCCGGGTCGTCTCCATGAGCGACGCGGTTCCACTCGAGGGGTCGACGCCGCCGAACTGCCAGGCGTCGCGGTGGTTCCCGAGGACGATCCACTCGTCGGGCCACTCCGCTCCGCGGATCCGCCCCTCGACGACGTAGTTCGGGCTCACGCGGTTGTCCATCGCCACGTGCATCCGGACGCGCACGCGCTCGCCCCCGAGGCGGTACTCGATGGGGAGGCCCCCCTGCCAGTCCTTCGGCGCCGCCGGCCCGTCCATGTTCTCCAGGAGCGGCTTCGCGTCCTTCCAGGAGAGCGGAAGCCCCGCGATCTTCGGCAGGGAAAGCGCCTCCTCCGGCTTCACCTGTCGCGCCCCGGGGAGCGACGGCCAGCCCGGGGTGAGCGGGTCGCCGGGGACGATGAAGTCGTACGTGATCGCGCCCCGCTGGATGTGGCTCTCGGGGCCCCAGGGGCCGTCCGGGAACACCGGACCCCGCTTCCACCCGTCCTCCGCGGGGTCGCTGTAGATGAGAATGCCCGCCGCCCCCTCGCGCTCGGCGGTGAGGGCCTTGAAGCCACGGTAGCTGTACGGGTTCGAGTAACGAACGAGGACGATCTTGCCCCGCACGTCGATGCCGCTCTGACGCAGGACGGCGTAGTCCTCGGGGTTGCCGCTGTGGGCGTAGACGACGGGCGCCTCGACGTCCGCCGAGGCGGACATGCCGAGGTACCCGGGGCTCACCCGCGGGTTCTTCGTGTCCGGGTCGGCGTCGTACGGCTCCTCACGCAGGCTCGCCTCGTACCGCACCGGCGCCACCATCACGAGCGACACCTCGCGCGGTGCGGTGTTGAGGACGTCGTAGCGGTGGACGACCACGTCCTCGAGGCCCTGCTTCCGCCACTCGTCGGCAATGTACCGGGCCAGCTCGTTGTTCCGCTCCGAGCCGGCGGGGTGCGGCTCGGCCGTGAAGTGACGGTGCCAGGCCCGCGCCCGCTCGGGGGACAGGATGGCCGCGAACGCGGCCTCGACCTCCCGCTCACGCGCGGCGGAGGCCGCGGCGTATCCGGAGAGGCCATCGCGCGAAGCGGCCGGAGCGGCCCCAGAGAGAACGCCGAGCAAGGCGACCACCGGCGACCATCGAAGCGCTCGCATCATCGCCGGCCCCCCTTTCCGCCCCGGCAAGGTACCACGGTCCGGAGGGCCACCGGGGTTAAACTGGCCCGCGTGCAGCCGAGCCGCCACTACGTTCTCACCGTCTCCTGCCCCGACGGTGTCGGGCTCGTGGCCGCGGTCAGCGGCCTCCTCGCCTCCTGGGGAGGCTGGCTGACCGAGGTGAGCAACCACTCCGATCCCGACACGAAGCGCTTCTTCATGCGCAACGAGATAGCCGCCGAGTCCCTGCCCTTCGGGATCGAGGAGCTCCGGCAGGGGTTTCTGCCTCTGGCGCGGCGTCACAAGATGGAGTTCGCCATCCGCGATTCCTCGACACTGAGACGAGTCGTGATGCTCGTGAGCCGCCAGGACCACTGTCTGGTCGATCTCCTGCACCGGTGGCGTATAGGCGAGCTCCGCTTCGACCTGCGGGGCGTGGTGTCGAATCACGCGGACACCCGCGCCTACGTCGAGCACCACGGGGTCGCCTTCCACTACGTTCCGGTGCCGGTCGACGCCGAAGGCAAGGCCGGAGCCTTTGCGCAGGTCGAGCGGCTGCTGGAGGCCGAGGCGGTGGACCTCGTGGTCCTGGCCCGCTACATGCAGGTCCTGCCGCCCTCGCTGTGCGAGAGATACGCCGGCAGGATCCTGAACATCCACCACAGCTTCCTGCCGTCCTTCGCCGGGGGCCAACCCTATCGTCAGGCGTTCGAGCGCGGGGTCAAGCTCATCGGCGCCACCAGCCATTTCGTGACCCCCAACCTCGACGAGGGTCCGATCATCGAGCAGGACGTGATCCGCGTAGACCACGGGGACACGGTCGAGGACATGATCCGGCTGGGCCGGGACGTCGAGAAGACGGTGCTCGCGCGCGCGCTTCGCTACGTTCTCGAGGACCGGGTCCTCGTCAACGGGAACCGGACTGTCGTCTTCCGTTGAGCGGCCGCGAGGGGCTCAGCGGCCGGCGGCGCCGGCCGCGGCCTCCACGAGGCTCGCCTCCAGCAGCGTCAGCGCCTCGTCCACGTCGCCCTTCGTCACCAGGAGAGGTGGCATGAAGCGCACGGTGCTCGTCCCGCAGGACAGCAGGATGAGCCCGTTGTGGAACGCGCGGTGGATGACCGCGTCGCACAAATCCTTCGCCGGGGCGCGCGAGGTGCTTTCCTTCACCAGCTCCATGCCGATCATCAGGCCCTTGCCGCGCACCTCGCCGACGACGTCGTGCCGCGCCTGCAGCTCGCGCAGCCGTGCCATCAAGTGCTCGCCCACGGCCGCCGCGTTGCCGGCGTACTCCCCCTCGACGAGATCGAGTGTGGCGAGGGCGGCGGCGCAGCAGAGGGGGTTGCCTCCGAAGGTGTTGCCGTGGGCCCCGCGCGTCCACCTCTCCATGATTCGCTTCTTCGCGACGACCGCCCCGATGGGGAGGCCCGAACCGAGGCCCTTGGCGAGCGTCATGATGTCGGGAGCCACGCCCCAGTGCTGGCACGCGAACATCTTCCCGGTGCGGCCGACACCGGCCTGCACCTCGTCGAGGATCAGCAGGATGCCGTGCCGGTCGCAGAGGTCGCGCAGGCCCGCCAGGAAGCCGTCCGGGGGCACGAGATAGCCCCCCTCGCCCTGGATGGGCTCCACGAGGATCGCGGCCACCTCGCCCGGCGGCACGCTGCCCGGGAAGAGCACGTGCTCGATGTAGTCGAGGACCGCCTTTCCCTGGTCGGCCCCGGCGAAGAGGGGCCGGTAGGGGTTGGGGTAGGGCACGTGGGTGACGCCCGGCATGGTGGGGAAGAAGCCCTTCTGCTGGGTGTGCTTGCTCGACGTGAAGGCGAGCGAGCCCATGGTCCGGCCGTGGAAGCCGCCCAGGAAGCCGATGAAGCGGGGCCGCCCCGTGACGTAGCGGGCGAGCTTCAGCGCACCCTCGACGCTCTCGGTGCCCGACTGGGCGAGGAAGCTCATGACCGGCTCTCTCATCGGCGCGAGCTCGTTGAGCCGCTCGGCGAGACGCACCGAGCCCTCGTGCCAGTAGTCGGAGCTGATGTGAAGGAACCTGTCCGCGGCGTCCTTGACAGCCTTCACGACCTGCGGGTGCGCGTGGCCGGTGGCGCAGACGGCGATGCCGGCGGCGAAGTCGAGGAAGCGGTTCCCGTCCACGTCCCACACCTCGACTCCCCGTCCGTGCGACATCACGAACGGGTTGTCGCGGGGGTAGGAGGGCGAAGAGACCGGGGCGTCCCGCTCCAGGATGGCCCGCGCCTTCGGGCCCGGCAGCTCGGTCCGGACGTGGGGGGTCTTCATGGCCTTCCTTTCACTCGACCACGGTCTGCGACTGCTCGCGCAGGTAGAGGGGCAGGTAGTAGAAGGAGCCGATCGCCTTGCCGGTGGAACTCGAGCCCTTCCAGCCGCCGAAGGGCTGGTAGCCGGGCCAGGCGCCGGTCGTCGCGCCCTGGGGCCGGTTCACGTAGGTGACGCCGGCCTCGATCTGGTCGAGGAAGTACCGCACCTCCCCGTCGCTCCCGTAGCAGCCGGCGGTGAGACCGAGAGCGCTGTCGTTCGCCAGCGCGACGCCCTCCCGCACGTCTCTCACGCGCGCCACCATCAGGATGGGCTGGAACATCTCCTGGCGGAAGAGCGGGTGATCGACCGGAGCCTCGGCGACGGTCGGGGCCACGAAGTGGCCGTGGGCGAGGTCGCCGTCGGTCAAGCGAGTACCGCCGACGAGGATCCGGGCGCCGCCCTGCCGGAGCCGGTCGCAGTACCGGACGTAGCCGTCCGCCGCCGCTTCGTTGACGACCGGTCCCATCCAGTTCTCGCGAAGGCAGGGGTCGCCGACGCGGACGGCGCGCGTCTTCTCGATCACCCTCGCGAGGAGTGCCTCGGCGACGGCCTCCTCCACGTACACGCGCGAGAGGGCGGAGCACTTCTGGCCGGTGAGGCCGAAGGCGGAGCGCGAGATGCCGGTGGCGGCGCGCTCGAGGTCGCCGTGCGCGGTGACGACGCAGGCGTTCTTCCCGCCCATCTCGGCGATGCACGGACGGGGGTAGTGGCCGGCCGCCATCTTCCGGTAGAGGCTCATGCCCACGTCGTAGGAGCCGGTGAAGGTCAGGCCGGCGATGTCCGTGTGGCTCGTCAGCGCCTCGCCCACGACGCTGCCGCGGCCCGTCACGTAGTTGAAGACGCCGGCCGGAAAGCCCGCGTCGCGGACGCAGTCCGCGAGAAGACGCCCCGCCCAGGGCGTGTCGGTCGCGCCCTTGAGGACGACGGTATTGCCGGTGACGAGCGCTGCGGCCACGGGGCCCCCGGCCAGGGCCAGGGGGAAGTTGAAGGGCGTGATCACCACCCACACGCCGTAGGGCTTGAGGACGGACCGGTTGTGGGAGCGGTACCCGGTGAGCGGGTCGTCGGGGAGGACCTTGTCGTAGCCGCCGTTGCGCTCGAGCTCGGCGGCGTAGCCGGAGAAGAAATCGGCCGTCTCCTGGGTCTCGCCGAGCGCCTCCATGCGGTTCTTGCCGACCTCCAGGGCCAGGGCGGCTCCGACCGCGTAGACCCGCTCTTCGAGGAGCGCGGAGACGCGCTTCACGAGGCGCACCCGCTCGGCGGGCGGCGTCACCCGCCAGCCAGGGAAGGCGTTCTTCGCCGCGGCCATCGCGCGGTCCACGTCGCCCGCCTCGCCCAGGGGGAAGTGGCCGACCACGAGCCGCCGGTCCACGGGGCTGCGCTTCTCGTACGTCCGCGCCGCGGCGACGTCCCGGCCCCCGACGTGCATCGCGTGAGTGGCGCCGAGGCCCGCGCGTACCTCCGCCAGCGCCGCCTCGAAGCGGGCGTGCATCTCCTCCGGCGGGTCGAACATCGTGGAGTACGTCAGCTTGAAGGTCATGACCACTCCAGGGACGACAAGAGGCGCTCCATCAGGGCGAGCGCGTCCCACAGGTCCGGCTCCCGGATGACGAGGGGCGGGGCGAGGACGACGAGGTTGCCGCGGACGGCGAACGAGACGCCTTCCGCTCGCGCCTGCCTCACGAAGGCCTCGAGGGACGGGTGCGTCTGCGGCCACGGAGAGACCGGCTCCCGCGTCGCCCGGTCCTTCACCATCTCCACCACCGCGAAGAGCCCGTGCCCGCCGCGCACGTCGCCGATGGCCGGAAGCCGATCCTGCATCGCGCGCAGCGCGACGAGCATCCGCGCGCCGAGGGCCCGCGAGCGCTCGACGAGGCCCTCGTCCTCGTAGGCCTGGAGGGCCGCGAGCCCCGCCGCGCAGGCGAGGGGGTGCCCGCAGTAGGTGAGGCCGGTCTGCAGCCGCTCGTTCTCGAGGCGAGCCGCCACCTCCCGGGAGAGGACCACGGCGCCGAGGGGCAGGTGCGCGCCGGTCAGGCCCTTGGCGAGGGTCATGAGGTCGGGCCGGCCGGCCTCACCGTGCCGCTGCCACGCGAACCACTCTCCGCAGCGGCCGAATCCGCTCATCACCTCGTCGGCGATCAGGTAGACGCCGCGCCTCCGCGTCTCCTCGCGCAGCCGAGGCCAGTAGCCGTCCGGGGCGACGATCCCGTTGGTGCCCGCGTTCGGCTCCATCAGGACCGCCGCGACGCGGTCGGCACCCCGCGCGTCGATCGCTTCCCCGACGCGGCGCGCGCTCCTCTCGGCGCACTCCGCGTCCGAGGCGGACCCGTAGGGGCAGCGGTAGGCGTACGGAGGGGGCACGTGGTCGACATGGAAGTCGCGCGGGTCGACCTGGTGGCTCACCCGCGCGTCTCCGGAGAGCGCCATCGCGGCGTAGCTCGCGCCGTGGTAGGACCGGTCGCGCGTGATCACCCATCCGCCTGGCCGGCCGCTCGCCTGTCGGGCGAACTTGACGGCGTGCTCGTTGGCGTCGGCCCCGCCGAGGGTGAAGAAGACGCGTCCGCCCTCGAAGCCCGACGTCTCCAGGAGCCGCTCGGCGAGGCGCGCGCGGGGCGCAGCACCCCAGGCGGCGGTCACGAAGCAGAGCCTCTCGGCCTGCTCGCGGATGGCCCGGACGACGGCGGGGTGCTGGTGGCCGAGGTTCACGCACTCGGCCAGGCTGCTCATGTCGAGGTAGCGGCGGCCGTGCTCGTCCCGGAAGAAGGCACCCTCGCCCCCCGTGACGGTGGGAGCGTCCCAGTCGGCCTGGACGCACCAGCTGTGCAGCACGCTGCGGCGCTCGGGAGTCATCGCGGACGGAGGTCATTGGATTCCGGGCGGCCGGGCTTGTCAACGCCGCGCCGCGGGCCGGGCGGCCTGGTTCCGGCTTGACTCCCCGCGCCCCGCGAGCCTACCGTCTCCGGACCATGACCCACGCCTTCGTCTGCGCCGCGGTCCGCACGCCCTTCGGCCGGTTCGGAGGAGCCCTGGCCGCCGTCCGGACCGACGACCTCGCGGCGGTGCCGATCGCCGCCCTGATGGAGCGCCTCCCGCGCGTGGACTGGGGCGCCCTCGACGAGGTGATCCTGGGCTGTGCCAACCAGGCCGGCGAGGACAACCGGAACGTCGCGCGCATGGCCGCCCTCCTCTCCGGGCTGTCGGACTCGGTGCCGGGCGTCACAGTGAACCGGCTCTGCGCGTCCGGGCTCGAGGCGGTGGGGCAGGCGGCACGGGCCATCCGCCTCGGCGAGGCCGAGCTGGTCTTGGCCGGGGGAGTGGAGGGCATGTCCCGCTCGCCCTACGTCCTGGGGAAGGCCGGTGCGCCTTTCGGCCGGGACCAGAAGCTCGAGGACACGACCCTCGGCTGGCGCTTCGTGAACCCGGTGATGGAGGCGAAGCACGGCATCGACTCCATGAGCCAGACGGCGGAGAACCTGGCCCGGGAGCAGGCCATCGACCGTGCGGACCAGGACGCCTGCGCGCTGCGGAGCCAGCAGCGCGCCGAGCGCGCCCGCGCCAGCGGCTGGCTCGCCGAGGAGATCGTGGCGGTGCCGGTGAAGGCGGGCAAGGAAACCCGCATCGTGGACCGGGACGAGCACCCGCGGCCCGAGACGACCCTCGACGATCTCGGCCGGCTCAAGCCGCTCCTTGGCCCCGGAACGACGATCACGGCCGGCAACGCCTCCGGCATCAACGACGGGGCGGGCGCGCTGCTGCTGGCCTCCGAGGCGGCGGCCGCGCGCTTCGGCCTCGAGCCGCTCGCGCGGGTCACGGGGATGGCGAGCGCGGGCGTGCCTCCGCGGACGATGGGGACGGGGCCGGTGCCGGCGATCCGGAAGCTCCTGGCCCGGGAGGGCCGCGCTCTCGCCGACTACGACGTCGTCGAGATCAACGAGGCCTTCGCCGCGCAGGTGCTGGCCTGTACCCGGGCCCTCTGGCTGCCGGACGATGCCGACTTCGTGAACCCGAACGGCGGGGCCATCGCGCTCGGCCATCCCCTCGGCGCGAGCGGCGCCCGGCTGTGCACGACCGCCCTCCTCGAGATGCGCCGGCGCGGGGCGCGGCGCGCGCTCGTCAGCCTGTGCGTCGGCGTCGGGCAAGGGCTCGCCCTCGGCCTGGAGCGCGTCGCTTGAGCGAGCCGAGGGCGCAGAAGCTCGGCCTCTGGATGGCGACGGCCCTGGTGGTGGGCAACATCATCGGCTCCGGCGTCTACCTCCTGCCGGCGTCGCTCGCGCCGCTCGGCCCGAACAGCCTCGCGGGCTGGCTCTTCACCGCGACCGCCGCCGTCCTCCTCGCCGTCGTCTTCGCCGCGCTCAGCCGCGCCTTCCCCAAGGACGGCGGGCCTTACGTCTACACGCGCGCCGCCTTCGGAGAAACGGCCGGCTTCGTCGTGGCCTGGGGCTACTGGGTCTCGGTGTGGGTGGGCAACGCGGCGATCGCGACCGGGGCGGTGAGCTACACGAGCGCCCTCGCGCCCTGGATCGCGGGGGTGCCCGGGGCCTCGGCGATGGTGACGATCGCCGTCGTGTGGCTCCTGACTCTCGTGAACTGCCACGGGATCCGCGCCGCGGGCTGGGTCCAGGCGGTCACGACCGTCCTGAAGCTGCTGCCGCTGCTGGCGGTGGCTCTCGTGGGCGGCTTCTACGTCCGCAGGGAGGTCCTCGCGTCGTTCGCGGAGGTGCCCCTGACGCTCGACGGCACGACGGCGGCGGCCACCCTCACCCTGTGGGCGATGCTGGGCCTCGAGTCCGCCACGGTGCCCGCCGAGAAGGTGAAGGACCCGGGGCGGACGATCCCGCGCGCCACGCTGATCGGCACCGTCGTCACCGCCCTCTTCTGCTCCGTGGCCTGCAGCCTCGTTCTGCTCCTCGTCCCCGCGGCCCGGCTCGCCGCTTCGAACGCGCCCTTCGCGGATGCCGCCCGCATCATCTGGGGGGAGGGGGCCGCGACCCTCGTGGCCCTCTTCGCCGCCATCAGCGCCTACGGCGCCCTCAACGGCTGGATCCTCCTCCAGGGGGAGCTGCCGTGGGCGATGGCCCGGGACGGCGTCTTCCCCCAGGTGTTCGCACGCGAGTCGGCGCGGCACACCCCCGTCTTCGCCCTCGTCTCGACCAGCGTGCTCGTCACGGTCCTCGTCCTCATGAACTTCCACGGGAGCATGGTGCGGGTCTTCACGTTCATGATCCAGCTCTCGACCTCCGCCTGTCTGGTCGCCTACCTGGTGTGCTCGCTGGCGCTTCTCGTTCTCATGAAGCGGGGGCAGCTGGCCGGCTCGCGCCGGGGGACGCCCTGGCTGGCGGCCGCCGGCTTCCTGGGCGCGGCCTACTCGCTGTGGGCCATCGCCGGCGCGGGAAAGGACGCCACGGTGTGGGGGGCGGTCCTGCTCCTCGCCGCGCTGCCCGTCTACGCCCTGATGAAGAGGGCGAAGCCGCAAGGGGCGGTCCGGGATGGATGATTCTCGGGCCCGGTGCCGGAATCGGATCCCGCGACGGGCGAGGAGATGAGGCCGATGGGTGTCTTGCTCGTCATGCTGCTCGGGAGCTGTGGCGGTGGCGGCTCGAGCCCAGTCGGGCCGACGACTCCCACGACACCACCCGCGGCGGAGGTGGCGATCGCGGTGGACGCGTCCCGCACGCGCCAGACGATCGAGGACGTGGGCGGGGGGAACTTCATCCACACCTTCGCCCAGGTGACGGCGGGCCTGGACCCGATCGGCCGCTTCAACTTCGAGGGCATCCAGCCGCGCCACATCCGCCTGCGCATGGCCCTCGAGGGC
Source organism: Vicinamibacteria bacterium (assembly GCA_041489115.1). Classification (GTDB taxonomy): domain Bacteria; phylum Acidobacteriota; class Vicinamibacteria; order Fen-336; family Fen-336; genus DATBSL01. The sequence goes on from JBGPQQ010000011.1 coordinate 13,820, forward strand.
TGGGAGCCGCAGAACGACGACGGCAACCCGAGCCGGGCGGCGGCGGGCGGGTTCCACGACGACGGCTACAACCACGGGGCCTTCCTGCTGGCGCAGGAGGCGGCGGCGCGGGGAATCGAGCTCACGGCCTCGATCTGGGACGTGCCCGGCTGGATGGTGGCGAACCCGGGCTCGGACCGGAACCGGAAGATCCCGCCGGAGCTCTACCCTGAGCTCGCCGAGTCGATGGGGGAGTGGCTACGCACCGCTCGAGACACCTACGGGGCCGAGATCGCATACGTCTCCTTCAACGAGGCCGACATCGGCGTGAACGTCGCGCTCGGCTCGTCGGAATACACGGGGCTGATCGCCGACGTGGGCTCTCGCCTGGCCGCGCGGGGACTGCGGACCAAGTGGCTACTCGGCGACTGCTCGAACATGGCGGGCTGCGTGAGCTACGCCCGCCCCATCTGGGAGAGCCCGGCGGCCCGGCCGTACCTCGGTGTCTTCGCCTTCCACTCGTGGGACGCGGGCGCCTCGGACTCGACGCTCGCCGGCCTCTACGACTTCGGCCGCGCGACCGGCCTGCCCATCCGGACGACCGAGGGCGGCTGGGACGCCCAGCTCTGGCAGCGGCCGGATCAGTTCCCGAGCTGGACGAATGCTCTCCGCCTCGCGACGATCTACGTGCGCGCTCTGAAGCTCACGGGCGCGTCGACGCTGCAGTACTGGCAGATGCTGGGCCGCGATTACATGCTGAACGACGGGACGAACGGCTACCCCGCGTGGCAGTTCGTGCGCCGGATGCAGCAGCAGATCCCGGCCGGGTCGCAGGTGGTCGAGACGGCGGGGGACCGGGGGCTCTTCTACTCGCTCGGCGTGCGCAACGGGGGCGACTTCGTCCTGTACCTGGTCAACGGCGGCGCCTCGAACCAGCCCGTGGCCGTGAGCGGCCTTCCGTCGGGCTCCTACCGGCAGGTTCTCTCGAGCGCCGCCGGCTCCGACCAGGAGCTGGCACCGGTCGGCGGGGGCGGCACGCTCAGCCTCACCCTCCCGGGGGAGAGCCTCACGCTGCTGACCACGCGCCGCTGAAGGGCGTTTGACCTGTCTCCGTGGCCGGACGTATCGTTCGACCGGACAGCCGACTGGAGGAGCCCATGCCCGTCGCCGCCTTCGAGCCGAAGTTCATGAAGATCGGCGTGCTCACCGCCGCCCTGCAGGAGCTCACCCCCCGCGAGAAGCGCGACCCCGACCCCGACCTCGCGGTCGAGGAGTGGGTGGCCTTCGCCCGCGAGCTCGGGGCCGACCACATCCAGCTGTCCGCCGCGCTCCACCCCACGAAGGCCGACGTGCCGGCGGAGGCCATGCTCGACCCGGTGGCGAACACGCTCGACCTGCGGAAGCCGTTCGACCGCGAGAGGGCGAAGCGGGTGAAGGCCGCCATGAAGGCGCACGACATCGGGCTCTCCGACCTCGCCTACTTCGACAACATGCTCCACGAGGACCCGCAGATCCGGCGGAAGAAGCACGACTTCATGCGGCGGGTCATGGACGCCGCGGTGCTCCTCGGGGTGGACGCGGTGTGCGGCTTCGTGGGCCGCAACCAGGACCACTCGATGGACGAGAACCTGCTCGACTTCGAGAGGACCTTCATCCCCCTCCTGAAGCACGCGAAGGAGCGCCGGCTCACCTACCGCGTCGAGCAGTGCCCCATGCCGGGCTGGACCACGCAAGACAACTGGCACAACAACATCGCCTACACGCCGGGCACCTGGATCGCGCTCCACCGGATCTGCGAGAAGTACGGGGTGGGCGACAACTTCCGCATCCACTTTGACCCGTCGCACGCGATCCTGATGGGGCAGGACACCCGCTCGATCTTCCAGTACCTGAAGGACGAGGGCTACAACTTCCTCATCGGCGGCTTCCACGTGAAGGGCCAGGTGACGGACGCGAAGGGCGTCTCCGCCTGGGGCTACGGCGGCCAGACGGTGGAGCGCGGGGACTGGAAGAAGGGGCGGCCCTCGCCGAAGCCCGCGGACCAGCTGAACGCCTGGAAGAAGCAGGTCGTCCTCTGCGAGCACGAGCTGCCGGGCACGGCGAGGCACGACCCGCTCGCCTACCTGCAGAACCGGACGGTGGACTGGCTCGACCACCAGCTGGCGGCCCGCGAGCTGCTGAAGCTGGACGTGGCCAACACCCACCTCGTGGTCGAGCACGAGTACCCGAAGGCGCGGATCCAGGACAAGGAGCGCCTGAAGCCGATCCTCGCCGGGTCGATCGCCTTCACGCGGAAGATCGACGAGGCCGCGGCGTGCATGCACGCGCTGCAGAACGTGGTCCTGAAGGCCCAGGGCATACCCGTGCAGGGCCACGGCCGGCAGGCCTACCGGAGCTAGCTTTCTACCTCCCGGGGGCGCCGCCGGCCGAAGGGGCCTGGGCCGGCGACACCCGCACGGCGTCGTCGCCGGCGAGGAGCGTGAGCCCGCCCAGGACGATGAAGAGCGCCGCCGCCACCCAGCGCATCCACTTCATGTTCACGCGGTGGGTGAGGGCCTCGCCCATCCAGACGGCGGGCACGTTCGCGATCATCATCCCGAGCGTCGTGCCCGTGACCACCGCCACCAGCGAGCCGTAGCGTGCCGCGAGGGCGACCGTGGCCAGCTGCGTCTTGTCGCCCATCTCCACGAAGAAGAACGCGATGAGCGTCGTCAGGAAGACCCCGGCCCCCCGCAGCTTCCGGTCCTCCTCGAGCTCGTCCAGCTCGAGCGCCCAGAGCCCGAAGGCCACGAAGGACGCCGCGATCGTCCAGCGGAGGGTCGTGGGCGAGACCAGCGTGGCGAGCCAGGCCCCGATCCAGCCGGCCAGGAAGTGGTTGGCGAGGGTGGCGACGAGGATGCCGAGGACGATCGGGACCTTGTGCTTGAGCTTCGCGGCGAGGACGAAGGAGAGGAGCTGCGTCTTGTCGCCCATCTCGGCGAGGGCGACGACGGAGGTGGAGACGACGAACGCCTCCATCAGCAGATGAACCCGCCGTCGACGAGGAGCGTCGTCCCGGTGGTGAAGGCCGACTCGTCCGAGGCGAGGAAGAGGTAGGCCGCGGCCATCTCCTCGGCGGTGCCCAGGCGGCCCATGGGCTGGCGGGCCACGAGGGTGGCCATGGCCGCCTCCGGATCCGCGGCTTCCTTCAGCCTCTCGTCGATCCACGGTGTCATGGTGGTGCCGGGGCAGACCGCGTTCACGCGGATGCCGTCCTTGACGTGGTCGAGGGCCATCGCCTTCGTGAGGCCCACGACCGCGAACTTGGTCGTGACGTAGGCGGCACGACCGGCCACGGCGCGGACGCCGGCGATCGAGCCGGCGTTCACGATCACGCCCCGCCGGCGGGGGACCATGACGGCGA
>JBGPQQ010000012.1:0-16857 GCA_041489115.1 Vicinamibacteria bacterium
CCCGGTCGCAGCCGCCGCGCCTCGCCCTCGCGGAACAGGGACAGCCGCCGGCGGCGCTCGCCGTCGCCGGGCCAGAGCGCCTCGGCCTCCTCGAGGTGGCGGCGGTTGATCTCGTGGAGCAGCTCGAGGAGGCGCGGCTGCTCGGCCTCGAGGAAGGACAGCAGCCAGAAGGGGCGGCGCGGCTCGCTCTTGGGGCTCCCGAAGCGCGAGACCGTGGCCGCGCGCGTGCGGGCCCACGCCTCGTCCCAGCCGAGCGCCTGCTCGTCGAGCAGGACGCGGAGCATCTCGGGCACCGCGAGCGCGGCGCGCTCGTCGGCGAGGAGGAGCGTCCCGCCGTCGGCGAGGGCGGCGCGGACCGCCCCGGCGACGAGGGCGACCTCCTGCCGGAGTCGCTCAGCGTCCCCCGCGTCCGAGGCGGCTGCCGGCGGCAGGACGTGGGCGTGGGCGGCGTACCCGGCCGCGCGCAGGGCCGGCAGCAGCTCGGCCGCGCGCTCGGACCCGGCCTCGGCGGCGATCACGTGGACGTTGCGGGCGGGAGGCATCGCCCCCATTCTGCCCCAGCCGGCCGTTCCGGGGGAGTCCGCGCGTCCTGCGGTATAGTCACGCGAATGGCCCCCGGCCGGGGCCGATTCTCTCGAAGGGATAGGGCGTGGAGACGATCGTCGTCACCGGCGGGGCCGGGTTCATCGGCAGCAACTTCGCCCGGCACGTCCTGGCGCGGACGGACGCGCGGGTCGTCGTCCTCGACAAGCTGACCTACGCCGGGAACCTCGAGAGCCTGGCCGACGTGTCGTCCCACCCGCGCTACACCTTCGTGCAGGCGGACATCGCCGACCGCGAGGCCGTCCGCGCCCTCTTCCGCGAGCACCGGCCGGCCGCGGTCGTGAACTTCGCGGCCGAAACCCACGTGGACCGTTCGATCGACGACCCGGCCGCCTTCGTCCGCACGAACGTCAGCGGCGCCTTCGAGCTGCTCGAGGCGGCGCGGCTCTTCCTGCGCGAGAGTCCCAACACGGCGGCCGGCTTCCGCTTCCTCCACGTCTCGACCGACGAGGTGTACGGCACGCTCGGCGCCACCGGGGCCTTCTCGGAGACGACGCCCTACGCGCCGAACTCGCCCTACGCGGCCTCGAAGGCCGGCGCCGACCACCTCGTGCGCGCGTACCACGAGACCTACCGCCTCCCGGCTCTCCTCACCAACTGCTCGAACAACTACGGCCCCTTCCAGTTCCCCGAGAAGCTCATCCCCCTGATGATCCTGAACGCGGTCGAGGGGAAGAGCCTGCCCATCTACGGCGACGGCGGAAACGTGCGCGACTGGCTCTACGTGGAGGACCACTGCGAGGGGATCCTGCTGGCGCTGCGGAAGGGCGCCCCGGGCGGGAAGTACAACATCGGTGGCGGCAACGAGCGCACGAACCTGCAGGTGGTGGACGCGCTCTGCGCCGCGCTCGAGGCGGAGCTGCCGGCGACGAGGAACCCCCCTCTCGCCGCGCGGGGGCTGGGCTCGTACGCCGGGCTCAAGACGTTCGTCGCGGACCGGCCCGGCCACGACCGGCGCTACGCGATCGACGCCTCGAAGATCCGGAGAGAGCTCGGCTGGGCGCCGCGCCACGCCTTCGAGGACGGCCTGCGGGAGACGGTGCGGTGGTACCTGGCGAACCGCCCCTGGTGCGAGGCGGTGCAGTCGGACACGTATCGGCGCGAGCGGCTGGGCCTGTCGCGCTGAGCCTATAATCGGCCCATGGCCCGGCCCGCCCCGAGCGCGCGCATGACGTACGCCGAGTACCTCGCCGCCGAGGCCACGAGCGAGGTCCGCCACGAGTTCCTGAACGGCGAGGTGTGGGCAATGGCAGGGGGCACCCCGGCGCACGGCGCCCTCGCCGCCGCGGTGACGGGAGAACTGCATGCCGCGCTGCGCGGCAAGCCGTGCCGTGCATTCTCCTCGGACGTGAGGGTGCGGATCCCGGAGACGGGCCTCTCCACTTACCCCGACGTGTCCGTCGTGTGCGGGCGGCTCGAGACGGCCCCCGAGGACGAGGACGCGATCACGAACCCGATCATGCTGGTCGAGGTGCTCTCGGACTCGACCGAGGCCTACGACCGGGGCGCCAAGTGGGCCCACTACCGGCGCATCCCCTCGCTCCGCGAGTACGTCCTCGTGTCCCGGGCCGAGCCCCTCGTCGAGGTGTACCGCCGAACCGAGGCCGGCCGGTGGGAGCTGACGGACGCGCGGGCGGGTGAGTCGGTCGAGATCGCGTCGCTCGGCGTCCGGCTGGACGTGAGCGCAGTCTACGCCAACCCGCTCGACAGCCGTCGCGAGCAGCCGTAGGCCGGAGCCGCCGCGGCCGGGCGTTCCCGGGGGCCCTGCGCTATGATCGCCCCCCGATGAAGTTCCTCCCCACCGACCTCCCCGGCGTCATCCTGATCGAGCCGGACGTCTACAAGGACGCGCGCGGTTTCTTCCTCGAGACCTACCACGAGAGAAAGTACGCGGAGGGAGGCATTCCCGGCCCCTTCGTCCAGGACAATCACTCGTACTCGGCCCTCGGAACCCTGCGCGGCCTGCACGCGCAGCTCGGGCGGCCCCAGGGCAAGCTCGTCCGGGCGGTCGAGGGCGAGATGTTCGACGTGGCGGTGGACATCCGCCGGGGCTCGCCCACGTTCGGCAAGTGGGTCGGCTTCGTCCTCTCCGGCGAGAACTTCCGCCAGCTCTGGATCCCGCCCGGCTTCGCCCACGGCTTCTGCGTGACGAGCGAGCGCGTGCACGTCGAGTACAAGTGCACCGACTTCTACGACCGCGCCGACGAGCTGGCCGTGGCCTGGAACGACCCCGCGATCGGCATCGCCTGGCCGATCGCGACGCCGACCCTCTCGGCCAAGGACGCCTCCGCGCCCTGCCTGGCCGAGATCCTCGACCGCCTGCCGACCCTGGCCGGCTGAGGCCGGCGCTCTGCCGGAGGACGGCGTCCGGGAATCCTTGACACGCCCCGGGACGGGGGGTCGCTGCTCTGTCAGCTCGTAACGTCCCCGCACCGTTTCTTCTCATTCCGACAGGGTCGTTCGGATTGGAGGACTCCCATGCCTGAAGGGACGAGAGCGTGTCGTTCCAGGTGGTGCTCACGCCGCGCGCCACCGGCGCGGCGCCGCCGGCGGCTTCCAGTCGCGGTCTGCAGGCGATGCCCCTCGGCCAGAAGCGCCCGTCGCGGGGCTTCGTCGAGCTGCGGTAGCCCGTCCCGTCGGCCGTCCGGCGCGGGCCGCGCCCTCCCCGGCCCGCGCCGCCTTCCTGCCTCCCGTGCCCCCTTCGTGGAAGGCCCCGGGGGGCTGGGGTATCATCCCTTTCCGGGCTTCTTCGACGGGCCCCGGTGCGAGCCGACCGGGCCCCGAGAGGGCCCGGGACTCCCGTCAAGACCGGAAAGGGTGACTCCTGCCATGGGTCTCATCGACCTCTTCAAGGGCAAGTTCGTGGACCCGACGTACCCGGGCGTCCACGCCGGGGGCGACATCATCACGACCTCCCTCGACGCCATGATCAAGTGGGGGCGCAAGTCCTCCATCTGGCCGATGCCCTTCGGCACCGCCTGCTGCGCGATCGAGTTCATGGCGGTCGCGTTCTCGCACTACGACATCGCGCGCTTCGGCGCCGAGGTGCTGCGCTTCTCGCCCCGCCAGGCGGACCTCATGTTCGTGGCGGGGACGATCGTGGACAAGCAGGCCCCCGTCTTGAAGACGATCTACGACCAGATGCCCGAGCCGAAGTGGGTGATCTCGATGGGCGTCTGCGCGTCGTCGGGCGGCTTCTACCGCTCGTACCACACGATGCAGGGCATCGACGAGATCATCCCGGTGGACGTGTACGTGCCCGGCTGCCCGCCCTCGCCCGAGGGGCTCCTCGCCGCGCTCATGAAGATCCAGGAGAGGATCCAGAAAGGCCAGCAGGCGAAGGAGCCGCAGGGAGCGCACCGCCTCGGCGCGCCCGGCGCCGGGGCCATCGACCGCCGCGCCCGCCGGCAGGAGTGGGCGCGGGACGACGCCGCCCGCCACGCGGAGGGCAAGTCCCCCCGCGGGCGCCTCGAGCTACGCGTCCTCCAGGAGAACGCCAAGGAAGAGCACCATGGCTAGCCTCACCACCACCGCCGCCCCCGACGTCCTCGCGAAGCCGGCCGCCCGCGTCCTCTCCAAGGCGCTCGGCGACCGCGTCCTCGCGATGGAGGACTTCCGCGGCGACCTCGCGATCACCGTGGACCGCCGGGGCTGGGTCGAGGCCGCGCGGCTCCTCCGCGACCACCCGGAGCTCGACTACAAGCTGTTTCTCGACCTCTGCGGGGTGGACTACCTCGACAGGGACGAACGGCCGGAGCGGTACGAGGTGGCGCTGCACCTCTACTCGGTCTCGAAGAAGCACCACTTGCGGCTGAAGACGCCGGTGCCCGAGGCGGACCCGAAGCTCGCCACCCTGACCGGCGTCTTCAAGGGCGTCAACTGGTTCGAGCGCGAGGCGTGGGACCTCTACGGGATCGTGTTCGAGGGGCACCCGAACCTCTGCCGCATCCTGACCCACGAGTCGTTCGAAGGGCACCCGATGCGGAAGGACTACCCCACCGCGAAGCGCCACGTCCTCAAGTCGCCGAAGGAGCTGCTGCTGAAGGTCCCGCCGGGCTCGGAGAACCTGGTCATCAACATCGGCCCCTCCCACCCGTCCATGCACGGGGCGTTCCGCGTGCAGGCACGGATCGACGGCGAGACGATCGTCGACGCCGATGCCGAGATCGGCTACATGCACCGCAACTTCGAGAAGATGGCGGAGGAGCGGACCTACTGGCAGATCATCCCCTACACCGATCGCCTCAACTACTGCTCGTCCTTCATGAACGGGCACGGCTGGGCGCTCGCGGCGGAGAAGCTGCTGGGCGTGCCCGCGCCGCCGCGGGCCGAGGCCATCCGCGTGATCCTCTCCGAGCTCTCGAGGATCATGGACCACATCGTCTGCATCGGCGCGAACGTGGTGGACCTCGGCGCGATCACGCCGCTCTTCGTGATGTTCCGCGCCCGCGAGGACATCTACGACGTCCTCGAAGCCTGCTGCGGCGCGCGGCTGACCGTGTCCTACGTTCGCATCGGCGGCCTCGCCCAGGATGTCCCGGAGAACTTCGAGGCCCTCTGCCGCAAGGCGATCGCCAGCATTCGCGACGTGCTCGCGCAGGGGGACTCGCTCCTCACGAAGAACATCGTCGTCCAGAAGCGGTTGAAGGACGTCGGCTTCATGTCGAAGGAGGACGCGCTCGGCTGGGGCTGGGTGGGCCCGTGCCTGCGCGGCTCGGGCGTCGCCTACGACGTCCGCAAGGACCACCCCTACTCCGGCTACGAGCAGTACGACTTCGACGTGCCGGTGGGCACGGCGGGCGACTCGTTCGACCGCTACCTCGTCCGCATGGAGGAGATGCGCCAGAGCCTGCGCATCGTCGAGCAGGCGCTCGCGAAGCTGCCGAAGGGCCCGGTGATCACCGACGACCGCAAGGTGGCGCTGCCGCCGAAATCGGAGGTGTACTCGACGATCGAGTCCCTGATGAACCACTTCAAGCTCGTCTACGACGGCATCCTGCCCCCGCCCGGCGAGGTCTACGGCTACACCGAGGCGGCGAACGGCGAGCTGGGCTACTACATCGTCAGCGACGGGGCGAAGCACCCGTGGCGGGTCAAGGTCCGCCCCCCCTGCTACAACATCTACCAGGCCTTCCCGGAGATGATCCGGGGCGGCATGATCGCCGACGCGATCGCCATCATCGGCGGGCTGAACGTCATCGCCGGGGAGCTCGACAGGTAAGCGCCATGCCCAAGTGCACGATCGACGGGAAGGAGATCGAGGTCGCGCCGGGGACCAACGTCCTCCAGGCCGCCCTCGCCCACGGGATCCACATCCAGCACTTCTGCTGGCACCCCGACCTCCCGGTGGACGGCAACTGCCGGACCTGCATGATCGAGGTCGAGAAGATGCCGAAGCTCCAGATCGCCTGCAACACGGTGATCTCGGAGGGCATGGTCGTCCACACGAAGAGCCCCAAGGCGACGGAGGCCCAGCGCACCGCCCTGGAGTTCCTGCTGATCAACCACCCCATCGACTGCCCCGTCTGCGACCAGGCCGGCGAGTGCTACCTCCAGGACAACTACATGCGCTACGGCCTCTACGGCTCCAAGGTGGAGGTCGAGGACAAGGTCCGCAAGCGCAAGGTGGTGGACCTCGGCCCGATCATGCTCGACGCGGAGCGCTGCGTGCTGTGCTCGCGCTGCCTCCGCTTCGAGAAGGAGGTCACGGGCACGAACTCGCTCGAGTTCGTGAACCGCGGCGACCACGTCTCGATCGCGACCTTCGAGAACCGGCCGATCACCCACGACTACGCGGGGAACCTGGCCGACGTCTGCCCGGTGGGGGCGCTCCTCAGCCACGACTTCCGCTTCAAGATGCGGGTCTGGTTCCTGAAGGCCCACGAGTCGGTCTGCCCCGGCTGCTCGACCGGCTGCAACGTCTTCGTGGACGAGCGGGACGGCGAGGTGGAGCGCGTGCGACCGCGCCGCAACGCCGACGTCAACAAGTCCTGGATGTGCGACCCCGGCCGCGCGCTCTACAAGCAGATCGGCGTGACCGGCCGCGTCTCGGGCGCGCGCGTGCGTGGCGCCGCGGGCTGGGAAGGCGTCAGCGTCGGGGCCGCCCTCGACCGGGTAGCCTCGGCCGTGAAGGAGGCGGGCGGCGCCTCCGCCTTCCTCGCCTCCCCGCAGGGGACGAACGAGGACGTGTTCGCTTTCAAGGCGCTCGCCGAGGCGGTGGGTGGGAAGCTCGACTTCCGGGTCGGAGACCCGCAGAAGAAGGTCCGCGAGCGGATCGACCACGTGCTTCAGCGGGCCGACCGCAACCCGAACACCCAGGGCTGCCTCGACCAGGGCGTGGGCCGGGATGGCGTTGCCACGGTCCTCGACGCCTGCCGCGGGGGAAAGGTGAAGGCGCTCGTGCTGCAGGGGCCGGAGATCCTGCGCGTGCCCGAGGCGGTGGACGCGGTCGCGAGGGTGCCCTTCGTGGCGGTGATGGCCACCCACGAGGGCCCGGAGCTGGACCGCGCCACGGTCGTCCTGCCCGCGGCCCTCTGGGCCGAGGCCGAGGGCACGTTCACCAACTACCAGCGGCGGGTGCAGCGGCTGAAGGCAGCCGTGCCCGCTCCCGGCGACGCCCGGCCGCGCTGGGAGCTGGCCGCCGGCCTGCTCCAGCGGCTCGGGAAGCCGCTCGGGGCGGCGACGCCGCGCGAGGTCTTCGCGCTCGTGGTGAAGGCCACGCCGGACTACGCCTCGCTCGACTACCGGGCGGTCGGCGCCCAGGGCCGGGCGCTGCCTTCGTCCGAGGGTGCCGCCCCCGTGCAGGAGGCCCGCGCGTAGGCGGGGGGAACAGACATGGCTGCGAGCGTCGTCACCGTCAACCGCGACCAGAGAGCGGGCGTCCTGCCGATCCTGAAGGGCCACTGGATCACCCTCGGCAACTTCTTCCGGAGCCTCTTCCTGCGGCAAGCCTCGACCATCGAGTTCCCGGAGAAGAAGCGGAACGTCTCGAGCCGCTACCGCGGCATCCACGTCCTCACCGAGCGCGAGGACGGCACGCCCAAGTGCGTCGCCTGCTTCATGTGCGCGACCGTCTGCCCGGCCGAGTGCATCTACATCGAGTCGGGCGAGCGGCCGGAGAAGACGATCGAGAAGTACCCGACCCGTTTCGAGATCGACCTCCTCCGCTGCGTCTACTGCGGCTTCTGCGTCGACGCCTGCCCGGAGGAGGCGATCATCATGAGCCGCGAGAACGACCTCGTGGGCACGACCCGCGCGGAGCTCATCATCGACCGCGACCGGCTCATGGCGCGCGGCAAGCTCGTCGAGCACGGGCCGGGCTACCGCCCGGTGGACCACGACGTGCGCCGCCCCGTCCGTATCGCCGCCCTCGAGCGGCTGAGGACCGAGCACGGCATCGTGCCCGGCATGCCGAAGAAGCGCGGCTGAAGGGAGTTGACCTGACCAGATACTTGGTCTAGTATCTGGTCATGAAGAAGGTCAACATCTACGAGGCCAAGGTCCACCTCTCGGCACTCGTCGATCGGGTGGCCGAGGGCGAGTCGGTCCTCATCTGCCGGCGGAACCTGCCCGCCGCCGAGCTGCGGCCGGTCGCGAAGCCGCGGCGCACGCGGCGACCGATCGGCCTCGTCGCGGGCTTCACGGTGCCGCCGTCGTTCTTCGAGCCGCTGCCCGAGGACCTCGTCGCCGCCTTCGAGGGCCGCTGAGGCGGTGCGTCTCCTCCTCGACACCTGCACCTTTCTGTGGATCGTGGGAGGCTCGAGCGAGCTCTCGTCCAGGGCGCGGGCCGCCTTCGCCGACCCCGCGAACGAGGCGTTCATGAGCGCGACGTCGGCCTGGGAGATCGCCGTCAAGCACCGCCTGGGCCGCCTACCGCTCCCCGCGCCCCCCGACGAGTTCGTGCCCGCCCAGCGAGCCGCCCACGGAATCGAGCCGCTCCCCGTGGACGAGGAGGCCGCGCTCCACGTCGCGAAGCTCCCTGACCTCCACCGTGACCCGTTCGACCGCCTGCTGGTCGCGCAGGCCCTCGTGGCGGGGCTCGTCCTGCTGACGCCCGACGGCGACATCCGCCAGTACCCCGCCCGGACGCTCTGGTAGCGCGTCGCACCGACGCTCGCCGCCGCGCTACAATCCGCGGCAGCTCATCCGTTTCGGTTGGGGCATGCTTTCGCCGGGCGATCGTCTCGGTCCCTACGAGGAGGCCCGCGAGCCTCCTGGTGACGGCGCGCCGGCGGCAACTCGATGAAGAAGCCGTCGGCGTCGATGCGGGTCCTGCCGCCGGCACGCCGGCCTCGTCAGACGGCGGTCCACCACGGCGCCGACAGCACCCCGTCGGCGAGCCAGGAGATGTCGTCGCCCGTGTGCAGCAGCAGGCCCGCCCGCGAAAGGCTCCCGTACTCGTCGCGGAACGCGCGCAGCCCATCGGCGTCACCCGTGCGCGGACGAGCCGTCGTCTTCACCTCGATCGGCAGGAGGCGACCGTTCCACTCGACCACGAAGTCCACCTCGCGCCCCGAGGCGGTCCGCCAGTACATGACCTGGGGCGCGTCGAGCAGGGTTGCGCTCCAGGCCAGCAGATCGACGAGCACGAGGTTCTCGAGGTGGGCGCCCCGCGGCTCTCTCTCGCCGGCCAGGTGCAGCGCCAGCGCGGTGTCGCTCCAGTAGAGTTTCGGAGACCTGATCAGCCGGCTCGTCCGGTTGATCGAGAACGCCGGCAGCCGAACGAGGAGGTACGAGACCTCCAGGAGATCCAGGTGCCGGCTCACCGTCGCCTGCGGCATCCCTACGTCGCGGCCGATCTCGGTCTGATTCACCAGGTTGCCGACGCGCAGGCACGCCGCCCGCATGAGCCGGCGGAAGCCGGGCAGCGAGTCGACGATGCTGAGGTCTCGCAGGTCGCGCTCGAGGTACGTCTGCGTGTAGCCCGTGTGCCACAACTCCCGCTCCGCCGGACGTCGCAGGTGGTAGGCCGGTGTCGGATACCCGCCGCGAGTCGCCACCTCGCGCCAGTCGCACGCGCCGGGATCCTGGGCCCGGAGAACGTCCGGCCAGGCGCGGTCGCGTCGGCGGAAGAGCTCGCTCCACACGCCGGGGGCGGCACGCCCCAGGAGCTCCCGGCGGGTCATGGGACGCAGGGTCAGGTGCACGGCGCGCCCCGCGAGGGTCTCAGCGACTCGCTTCATCAGCAGCAGGTTCGCGGATCCCGTGAGCAGGAACCTCCCGGGCGTGCGGTCGTCGTCGACGGCTCGCTTCACGGCAAGGAGGACCTCGGGGGCTCGTTGGACTTCGTCCAGAGTCAGCCTGGCGGCATCGCGCACGAGCGCCTCCGGGGCGCGGCGGGCACGATCCAGCACATCGAAGTCGTCGAGCGAGCGGTAGAGCCGTCCCTTGCCGACGCCACCCAGACGCGCCAGCGTGCTCTTGCCGGTCTGCCGGGACCCGCCCAGCACGACGACCGGCGACGAGCGCAGGGCCCTCGCCAGCGGCACGGCGAGGAGCCGGGGCAGCGGCGACAGATCACTCATGCGATGAATGATTATCACACATGGCACGGATGCACAAGGTGGCTGGGCCCAGATCACGCGCTACAGCAGCGGCGCGGCCACCGCGTGATCGAGCTGGCCGCGCGTCTCGACTTCTGACGGGGCTCAGTCGACGAGGCCGCCGATGGCGTCCACCACGAGCATCGTGCCCACCGCGAGCTTGAGCAGGTCGTTGTCGAGCGTCACGTAGAGATAGCCGTCGGGCGGCCGGCCGATCCGCACGGAAAGCTCGGGGGGAACCGGCCCGTACACGATTCCCGGGCCGAGCGGCTGGCCGATCACGTAGCGCTTCTTCGCCTGGCCCGGAGGGAGGCAGCCGTTCCCCTTCTTCGCGAGGCCCGGCGGGCAGTTGCCTCGACCGTACTTCTCGGCGTACCAGCCCTGCGCGGCGCCGCGTTGCCGCGTGGAGAACGTCACCGTGACGGAGACCCCGCCCGCCTTCTTGCCCTTGCCCGGTTTCTGTTTCTTCTCGGCAAGGGTGTCGGAGGCACCGGCCAGGAGCAGGGCCAGGCCCAGCCCCAGTGCAGATCGGACACAAAGAGTCATCGACGACCTCCTTTCCTCGTCAGTCGAGACGCGTCTCGACGCTCATGCGGCCGCCGGTGGCCGAGTCGAAGAAGCCCTCGAAGGCCCGGCGGATCGTCTCGAGCTTCGCGATCGCGGCGGGATCGGCGGTGCGGCCGCGGCTCACCACGTACACCCACGCCTGGCGGTGGACGCGCGGGGAGCGCGAGGCCGGCGGGTTGCGCGGGCCCATCGCCGCCACCACGTCCTCGATCGAGACCTCGCGGCGCGTGCCCGAGAAGCCGACGCCGGTGCGCGGCGCGGAGTCGCGGGTCTCGCCGGCGCCCGTGGGGTCTTCCACGTAGAAGGCCCGGGGCACCTCGGACTCGGCCAGCAGCCCCATCGCGTAGAGGTCGAAGGGACCGTAGCGCTGCACGGCGGCGGTGGTGCGGAACGAGCCGCCACCCTGGTCCTCGATGTCGTTGCCCTCCAGGACGGAGGCGTCGGAGTCGCAGTAGAAGCTCCAGTGCGCACGCTGGCGGCCGAGCCAGGCGTCGGAAGGCGCTCCCGAGGCGCCGCGGAAGCGGAGCGTCGCGCCCCAGCGGTGGCCCGTCTCGTGCGCCACGAGCGCCAGGGTGCTGTTCTCGCCGTTGGCGCGCTGGCTGGGGTCGGCCGGGTACTTGCCGAGGTCGTCCATGACGACCAGGCTCGCCAGACGGCCCCCGCTGCCGTAGACGGCCGCGAACGCGGCCGCCTCCTGTCCGATGCCGCTGATCGAGTTCTGGAGCGTGGTCTCGAAGGCGAAGGTGCCGCTGTCCACGACCCGCGTGTCGCTCCAGAACAGCAGCTGGTCGTACTCGTCCGCGAACTCCGAGTAGAAGCGGCGCGAGGCGGCGACCAGGTCGAGCGAGGCCTCGGCGGCGAAGCGCTCGCCGACCGCGCCCGATCCTCCCGCCGCGGTCCCGCTCGCGGCGGAGAGGTCGACCGAGGCGAATGCGTCGGTCGCACCCGGGGACAGGGCCACGACCGCGTCCTTCAGGGTCGTCGAGGCGTCGATCCGGGTCTCCACCGCCCCCCCGGGAAGAAGGCTCGCCTGCGCGGTGACCTTGCCCGTCGCGTCGAAGTCCGGCACCGCGCACCAGGTGACGGTGAAGGCGTCGGGAGCTCCGCTCACGAAGATCCCCCCGCCGGCGGAGGGGTCGAGGTCCGCGAAGAAGGGCGCGATCCGGGGCACCCCCGAGAGGACGCGGCCGAGGGAGCGGGCGGTGGTGGCGACGTCGCCCTCGCCGAAGGTCAGGTTGCCGTCGGAGTTCACGAAGGCGGAGGAGGGGGTGGCCCCGAAGAAGGGGAAGGAGAAGGCGAGGGGCTCCTCGCTCGTGCCGTCGTCGGGGAGGCGGAGTCGCCGGCCGAGGTCGGCGCGGAAGCCGCCGGTCGAGCGCCGGACGTCGTAGCCGCCCTGGCCGTTCGGGTCGAAGCGGAGGGCGGCCCCCCCGAGGTCGAAGGGGTTCGCGCCGATCACGATCGAGCCGTCGTCGCTCAGGATCGTGATGTCGCCGGAGCGGACGGCGGCCGACGAGGTGGCGCGGGCGGAGACGGAACCGTCCCGCGCCAGGAGGTGCAGCGCCAGGAACTCGCGCGGGTCGCGGTCGTCCTGGCCGAAGCCGTCCGCCTTGGGCGAGCGGCCGGCGGCGGAGGCGCTCACCCCGCCGGTGGCGGCGAGCGCGGCGGTGCAGGGGTTGGAGGAAGCCGCCGGGGCCGCCGTGGGCGCGGGCGTGCCGCCGGACGGCGAGCCGCCCCCGCCGCACGCAGGAAAGAGGGCGGCGAGAACCGCGGCCCCGACCAGGGAGGGGTGCGAAGGGCGCACTTCAGCCCTCCGGGCGAGGGGCGGGCTGCGCGGCGTAGGGGTCCACCGGTCGGGCGTAGAAGTAGCCCTGGCCCCACCTCACACCGAGCTCGCGCAGCGCGTCCACCTCTTCCCGTGCCTCGATGCCCTCCGCGATGACCGTCGCTCCGAGGCCTTCCCCCATGTCGAGGATGGCCTTCACGACCTGCTGGCTGACCCTCTTCTGGTGCACGTCGCGCACCAGGGCGATGTCGATCTTCAGGTAGGCGGGCTTGAGGACGGCCACGGTCTCGAGGCCGGAGTAGCCCGCCCCCACGTCGTCGATCGCGAACGAGAAGCCGAGGTCGGTGAAGGAGTGCATCGCCTCGCGGTAGAGGTTCAGGTTCTCGATGACCTGCCGCTCGGTGATCTCCAGCGTCACCGCGCTCGGGGCGAGCTCCGGGCCGAGGTAGTCGAGGACGCCGCGCCCGAGGAAGCTCGTGTCCCGGACGGTGGCGGGGACGGTGTTCACGAAGAGCCGGCCCACCTGGCCGAACACCTGCCAATCGACGAAGGCCTGGCGCCGGCAGGCGCGCTCGAGCTCCTCCGTGACGCCGTAGCGGGCGGCGCGGCCGAAGAGGACGATCGGCAGCTCGAGGTCCGAGCCGCGGGGGCCGCGCGAGAGGCCCTCCCAGCCCATGGCGCGCCCGGAGCCGAGGTCGACGATCGGCTGGAAGGCGGTCCAGATCTCGCGGTTCTGGATGATCTCGAGGAGCCGCTCGCGCTGCTCGCGGTCGCGCACCCGGGTGCGCAGCTCCGCGCAGGCGATCGCGTCGTCCACGAGGCGCAGGACCTGCCGCTCGGGGCTCTCGAGGGGGCTCCAGAGCACGAGCCCGTAGCCGGCGACGAGCACCGGGCGCTCCTTGAGGTACGGCAGGGTGAGCCGGCCCACCCTCGGGTTCAGGAACTCCTCGATCCGCTCGGCGAGCTTGCGAAGGTTCTCCGAGCGGAAGGGCGTGTCGGTCCGGCGGGGGCCGGAGAGGAAGAGCAGGAAGCGGTCGCCCTCGCGTTCGTCACGGGTGATGAGGTCGTCTCGGCGGAAGCGCTCGCGCATGTCCACGAGGAGCGGGTCCACCTGGGCGCGCAGGGCGCGGAACGCGGTGCCCCCGAACGTGCGCTCGATGTGGGCGAGCGGGCTCAGGTCGACGAGGATGGCGGCGAGGAAGCCCTCGTCCCGCAGCTGGGCGGTGATGTCGTCCTGCACCTCGCGGAACGTCGGGATCGACATGAAGCCATTGTGCGCCGCGTCCAGGGGATGTTCAAAGGCGCCCGGGGCGCGGCGTCACTCGGCCGGAGGGCCCGCCCCGCGCCCGCCGCGGCGGGGACCCTGGCCCGCGGCCGGCTTGAGCCGGCCCTCGGCCTGGAGCGCCCGTCGCAGCAGGAACTCGATCTGCGCGTTGAGGCTGCGCAGGTCGTCGTTGGCCCAGCGCTGGACCGCGGAGAGGACGTCGCGGTCCACCCGGATCAGGAAGGGCTTGCGCTCGGCCATGCCCGGTTTCCGCCTATTGGTAGAGGGTGCCGGTGTTGACCACCGGCTGGGCGTCGTGCGCCGCGCAGAGCACGACGAGCAGGTTGCTCACCATCGCGGCCTTGCGCTCCTCGTCGAGGTGTACCTTGTCGCTCTTCTCGAGCAGCTCCAGCGCCATCTCCACCATGCCCACCGCGCCCTCGACGATCTTCTGTCGGGCCGCGATGATGGCGCCCGCCTGCTGGCGGCGCAGCATGGCCGCCGCGATCTCCTGCGCGTAGGCCAGGTGGCTGATCCGCGCCTCGCTCACCTCGACCCCGGCCTTCGAGAGGCGGTCCTGGATCTCGCTCTTGAGCCTCTTCGCCACCTCGTCCGTGCTGCCGCGCAGCGACAGGTGCCCCTCGAGGTGCGCGTCGTAGGGGTAGTGAGTGGCGAGGTTCCGCACCGCGGACTCGGTCTGGACCTTCACGTAGTGCTCGTAGTCGTCCACTTCGAAGACCGCCTCGGCGGTGTCCACCACGCGCCAGACCACGATCGCGGCGATCTCGATGGGGTTGCCGTCGGTGTCGTTGACCTTCAGGTGGGCGCTCTCGAAGTTGCGCACGCGGAGCGAGATGCGCTTCTTGGTGAAGAAGGGGTTCGCCCAGCGGAGCCCCTCTTCCCTCGCGGTGCCGCGGTAGGCGCCGAACAGCTGGAGCACCTGGCCCTGGTTGGGCGCGACCGTGAAGAGGCCGGCCAGGCCCACCACGCTCGCGACGATCACGAGCACGCAGAGGACCGCCACGAACACGTCGTCCGCGCGCGCGGCGCGGACGATGCCGGCCACCGCGATCGCGATCATGATGAGGAAGACCCCCAGCATGAGCAGGCCCGACGCCGTCCGACGCTCCTGTTCGCGGATCATCTGATCCCTCCCTCGAGAATGCGCGCGCCTCACGACCGCGCGGCTCCTGGCCCCCGCGACCCTCCCGGGCCGGCGGGGGTCAGATCGACTTCCATTTCCCGGACTCCTTCAGCTTTGCCCTCGCCTCGGGCTGCGCGAAGAAGCGCGTCAGGCCGCAGTCGCGGCACACGACGAGGACGAACCTCGCGGAGAACACGAAGCGGCCCAGGCCCGGCAGGTAGTTGGGGGCGTGCCCGCCCCCCGAGCTGATCTCCGGGCTGCGATACAGCGTGTTGCCCTGGCAGTTCGGACACGGAGCCAAGTTCTCCATGAGCTCTCCCTCGCAATCATCATGATATCACACCGCTATCCATTGTCAAGTGCTATCAGCGGGGGGTCTGGGGGGTGCGGCCTGGCTCGTCCGCCTGGCCAGGCTGCACCCCCCAGCTCGAAGAAAGCTGGGCACAGCCTGGCCGTCTCGGGTGGCTACTCCCCAGGTGCTCCGATGACGAAGCCGGCGGCTCAGCCCTCTGCCTTCCGCCGTCGCCCCCAGGCAAAGAGCCCCCCGGCCACGAGCCCGAAGCCCAGGGCCAGCGCCACCGAGAGAGCGTTGAGCCACGCCCACGCCGAGGCCCCGCGGGAGGGCAGGAGCCGGACGAGGGCCGGGCGGACGCCCTCGCCGGCGACGTCGAGGAGCGTCACGAGCAGCAGCAGGGCGCCCCACGCGACGAGCGACCAGAGGAGGAGCAGCACGGTGCGAACGATCGACTGCAGCGCGAAAGCCCGCGCGCTCATCGCCGAGGTGCCCACCGGAGTCGCGCTACTTGATCGCCTGCCCGGCCTCGACCTTGGCGAGGCGGTCGAAGAGCGCCGCGTCCTTCCAGCCGAGAGTACGCGCCTTCGCGCCGTGAGCCTTGAATCCGGCGGCGTCCTTCAGCCCGAAGTACGACCAGGCGAGGTAGGCCTCGGCCTCGGCGTTGCCGGGCTTGGCGGCGAGGGACTTCTCGAGGGCGACCACCGCCTCCTTGAAGCGGCTCGCCTTGAGCTGCGCCGCGCCCAGGTAGAACCAGGCCTGCGAGCCGGAGTAGCCGTCGGTGGACGTCACCTTCGTCAGCTCCTCGACGGCGCGGTCCGTCTGTCCCGCCCCCAGGAGGGCGCTGCCGAGGCTGGTCCGGAACAGCGCGTTGCCCGGTTCCGCCTCGACTGCTTTCCCGTAGGGACCGAGAGCCGAGGCCGCGTTCTGCTTCATGACCTGGAAGACGTAGCCGAGCTGGTACTGCGCCTCGGCGTTCTTCGGGTCGAGCTCGACGGCCTTCTGCAGCTCGGCGAGGGCGGCGTTGGCGTCGCGCCGGGCGATCTGGGCGCGGCCGAGGCCGAGACGCACCGCCGCCGAGCCCGGGTTCTGGTCGCGGAGCTGGGTGAGGTCCTGCACCGCGAGGTCGGTCTGTCCCGCGCCCAGGTCCTGCAGCGCGCGGGTCACCTTCACCTCGATCACCAGCCCCTGCGCCTCGGGGTCGTTCTCCGACATCGCCGCGGCGAGGTTTGCGTCGGCGAGCGCCTCCTGCGCGCGGCCGAGGGCGATCTTCACCCGCGCCATCTCCTTGTACGCCTCCACCGCGCCGGGCGAGGCGTCGATCGCCTTCCTCAGCATCGGCTCCGCCTCCGCGGCGCGACCGGTCTGGCGCAGGACCGTGGCCAGGCCCACCACGGGCGCGAGCGACGTCGGCTCGGCGGCCACGGCCTCGCGGTAGGCGGCCTCGGCCCCCACCGCGTCGCCCCTGGCCCCCAGCGCGTGCCCGAGGGCGGCCTTCGCGCCCGCGCCGCCCCCGGCGGCCACGGCCTTCTGCGCGAGGGCCACGGCCTCGTCCGCCTTGCCCTCGTGCGCGCGGCGGTAGGAGATCGCGATCGTCGGCCACACGCCGTCAGGGTCGGCGACGATCGCGGCCTCGGCGCTGGCAGCGGCCTCGGCCATGCC
>JBGPQQ010000013.1:0-16802 GCA_041489115.1 Vicinamibacteria bacterium
CCGATCACTTCCTGCGGACCAAGATCAAGCCGCTCTTCGTCGACTGGGACCCGGAGACGCGGGACGTCGAGGCGCTCAAGGCGACCCTCGACGCCGGTCTTGTCGAGTACCGTCGCGACTACGCCGCCTACTACGAGCGCTGCAAGCGGCCCGGTTCGCCTCCGATGCGCGACCCGAACCCGACCGTCGTCCTCGCCCCGGGGCTGGGGATGATCGCCTGGGGGAAGACGAAGAGCGAGTCGCGGGTGACCGCCGAGTTCTACAACTGCGCGATCGAGGTGATGCGGGGCGCGGAGGCGATAGACCGGTACGAGGCCATGGACCCGCAGGAGGCCTTCGACATCGAGTACTGGTCGCTCGAGGAGGCCAAGCTCCGGCGCCTGCCGCCCGAGAAGGAGCTGGACCGGCGGATCGTCGCGGTCGTGGGCGCCGGATCCGGCATCGGGAGGGCGACCGCCCATCGTCTGGCGAAGGAGGGCGCCCACGTCGTGTGCGTGGACCGCGACGAGGCGGCGGGGCAGGAGACGGCGGGAGAGATCGTGGCCCGCTACGGCGAGGGCATCGGCGTCGCCGGGACCGGGATCAGCAACTGCGGCCCGGCGATCGGCCTCGGCTGCGACATCACCGACCGCGGGAGCGTCGCCCGGATGCTGCGCGAGGCGCTCCTGGCCTACGGCGGGCTGGACTCCGTCGTGATCACGGCGGGCGTCTTCGTGCCCGGGGACAAGGACGGCCGCATCGAGGACCGGCACTGGTCGCTCACCTTCGGCGTGAACGTCACGGGGGCCTACGTCGTCGCCGACGAGGCCAACAAGATCTTCCAGAAGCAGGGCCTGCCGGCCAGCGTCGTGCTCACCACCAGCGCCAACGCGGTGGTGGCGAAGAAAGGGAGCCTGGCCTACGACGCCAGCAAGGCGGCGGCCAACCACCTCGTGCGCGAGCTCGCCGTCGAGATGGCGCCGCTCGTCCGCGTCAACGCGGTGGCCCCCGCCACCGTCGTCAAGGGCAGCACGATGTTCCCGCGCGATCGGGTGATCGCGTCGCTCGTCAAGTACGAGATACCCTGCGGTGAGTCGGAGACGACCGAAGAGCTGCGGCAGAAGCTGGCCGTGTTCTACGCCGAGCGCTCGCTCATCCGCTCGCCGATCGAGCCCGAGGACCAGGCGGAAGCGATCCTCCTGCTGGTCTCGCAGCGCCTCTCCAAGACCACGGGCCACGTAATCCCCGTCGACGGCGGACTGCAGGAGGGTTTCCTGCGATAGGGAGGCCGGATCGTGACCGAGCCGGGAAGCGCGCTCGTCGACAGCCACTGCCACATCGGAGTTCGCGAGGAATCCAGAAGTCCCGGGCGTTGAGGTGGTTGCGGCGACGCCATCCACGTGGGTGACGCCGAGGTGACAGGGCTGGTCAAATCGGCTCGTCAAGGACCTCGGACGAGCCTGTCACCTGCTGTCACCGGGAGCTGAGCATTCCATTCTCGAACGCCGCCAGCCGGTCGAACAGCACCTCCGGGTGTTCCCGCCAGTACCACGGTCCGTTTCTGATCAGAAGCGCGTGGGTCAAGTGGCGGTCGTTCTCGTCCCTCGCCCTCGTGAGGAACTCCGTCACTGCCTGCCGCTCCTGTTCGTTGATCAGGGCGCCGATGTCCATGCCGAGCGCGAAGGCACTCGCGTTGTCGAAGTCGACGGGCAGAGCCCACCGCCTGTCATCGATCGGCCCGAGATAGCGCTCGACGACCTGCGCGATGTCGGTGAGATCGTCCTCGCGTTCGGGGCGATCCAGGAAGGCCACCATCTTCAGCACGACGATGGCCGGCGTGGTGGCGACCTGGACAAAGTGGCGGTCATCGATCGCGACGCGCACGTTGTAGTCGAAGGCCAGCCGGAGTCCGACGAGATTCATTCGATAGCCGCTCTCGGGCCAAGTCAGCGAACCGGCCTCAAGAAGGCCGGGACCGGCCGGGACGACGTCCACCTTGACGCCTGTGGGCGAAAGCCAAGCATGCTCACCCTCGCGGCGGCGCTGCCAGCCGGGCAGAGCTGCGAGACCTGCGGGGTAGTTCTCGAGAGCGACTGAGATCACGAAGTCGAGGTCGTTCGTTTGACGCCACTCGAGATCGATCTGGAGCGCGAGAGCGTTGGCGCCGATCAGAACGAAGGGCGTATCGCGCCAGAGCTCCGAGAGCTGGCGAAGCGTCTCCGTCTGCTCAGGAAGAAAGCTCGTCACTGAGACACGAGAAAGCGGTCCCGGAGCTCAGCCGCCGCCTCTCTGGCGCGGTCGCTGCCGGTGAGGACGAGCTCCGTGTAGATCAGGAGCGGGTGCACGGTGCGCGGTACTTGCCCGCGAAAGGCGAGTGGCCCAGGGACGCCCAGAAGGATGAGCCGGCCTGAGCTGTGGGGGATGGCTCTTAGGCGTTTCGGAAGATCGCTTGACGCCGCTTCCACGTGCAGAACCGTCTCGTCGCTGCGGTAGTGCTTTGTCAGGCGGAAAGCAGCTGCGGCGCCACCCCACGCCCAGGTCCCGTCCTGGCCAAGAAGTCCTGCCACGCGGCCTTCGAGGGTGGGAGGGTCTTTGTCCGGAGTCTGGAAACGTCCTCCGAAGAGCTGTGGCCGGAGCGTCTCGGCGTAGCCCGCGATCCAACGCTCCACGAGGTCATCTCGCCTCACCAGATGGCGCTTCGACTTCGTACGAACGACGATGCGGTCGTGCTCCAGGCGACGGAGAATGTTGGACGCGGTGCCGAGGCTGACGCCGGAAGCCCGAGCCAGCTCGCGGGCCGAGGCGTTCAGGAGGTCTGGTTCCACCAGAAGGGCAAAGATGAGCCGGAAACCCGGCGCTCTTATGCCGCCGGGAGCGTCGGAAGATTGCCGCAGCTTGCGCCCCTCTACGTGGCCGACGTACCTACCGCCCAGGTCCAAGTGACAGTTGCCCACCCGGTCGACGAAGTTGATCCCGTGGGAGACGAGCAGTGCCCCCATGTCGGGGGAGACGTACGGAGCGAAGAGGATCAACGGCGTGGTTGCGCGCGACGACGCGCGCGCGATGAGGTCGCTGACGAGGGCCTGGCTCAGGTGAGAGCCTTTCTCCTCGACGAGTAGCCGTCGACGACCTCGGGGTGTCGTTAGCTCAAGCATGGCGTCGCCGTGCGACCCCATTCGCTGAGGCTCAGCTTGGAGGGTGGCTTTTCTGAGGAAGGGCAGCGAGAGGAGATTCTCCAGATAGGGTGACGTCCTTGTGTCTTCCGTCATGTTCAGTAGTCTAGCCTGTTCATTACTAATGAACAAGGCAAAGTCTTGCCTTGCGTGTGGCTGGTGAGAGACCTGGCGACTGCGCGAGATCAGGACACCATGGCTCGCATCTCACACGTCCTGAAACGGCTCATATACAGGTCAGAATAGAGATTAGGCCCTCGAAATGACGGAGACCACGAAGCCCATTTTGGTCGATTCCCACTGCCACATCGACATGCCGCAGTTCGACGCGGACCGCGATGAGGTGATCGCGCGGGCGCGCGCGGCGGGGCTCGTCGAGATGCTGGTGGTGGGCGGCGTCGACGAAGGCGCCGGGCATCGGCGGGCGCTCGAGATCGCCGGCTCGCTCGGCCTGCCGTGCACCGCGGGCGTGCACCCGCACGAGGCGCGCATCGCCGACGGGGCCGCGTACGACGAGCTGCGGGGCCTCGCCCGCGACGGCCGGATCGTGGCGATCGGCGAGATCGGCCTCGACTTCCACTACGACCACTCGCCGCGGGACGCGCAGCGGGAAGCCTTCCGCCGGCAGATCCGGCTGGCCCGCGACGTGGGGCTGCCCATCGTCGTGCACACGCGCGAGGCGGACGGCGAGACGGCCGACATCCTCGAGCAGGAGGGTGCCCGCGAGACCGGCGGGGTGATCCACTGCTTCACGGGCGGCCTGGAGCTCGCGCGGCGCGCGCTCGACCTGGGCTTCCTGATCTCCTTCTCCGGGATCGTCGCCTTTCCGAGGGCGGAGGTGATCCAGCAGGTCGCTCGGGAGGTGTCGGAGGACCGTTTCCTGATCGAGACGGACGTCCCCTTCCTCGCCCCGCCCCCGCACCGGGGGAAGAGGAACGAGCCCGCGTTCGTGGTGGACGTGGCGCGCAGGATGGCGGCCCTGCGTGGCACGACCGCTGAGGCCATCGGAAGCCTCGCCCACCGCAACTACGCGCGCCTGTTCCGGCGCGCCGCGTGACCGCCTCCGCGTTTGACAACGCCTCGCGAATCCGTCACTTTAGCGCAGGCGTCGCTCCGTGCGACGCGAGCCCCCACAGAAGCGAAACGCCAATGGCCGACAGCTCCTTCGACATCGTGAGCAGCGTGGACCTCCAGGAGGTCAAGAACGCGATCGCGCAGGCCACGAAGGAGATCCAGACCCGCTTCGACCTCAAGAACAGCGGGTCCTCGGTGGACCTCCAGGGAGAGGAGATCCTCCTCGCCTCGTCGGACGAGTTCAAGCTGAAGGCGGTTCGCGACGTGCTGGAGGGACGCCTCGTGAAGCGCAACGTGCCCCTGAAGGCGCTCTCCTTCGGCACGATCGAGCAGGCGCTCGGCGGCACCGTGCGCCAGCGGGTGACGCTCCAGAAGGGCATCCCCACCGAGAAGGCCCGCGAGATCGTCAAGCTCGTCAAGGGCACGAAGCTCAAGGTCCAGTCCGCGATCCAGGGTGACCAGCTCCGGGTCAGCGCTAAGAGCAAGGACGACCTGCAGTCGGTGATGCGGCTGCTCAAGGGCACGGACCTCGGCATCGACATGCAGTTCACGAACCGCAGGTAGCCCATTGGCCGCGGTGAACCCTCTCGGGCGGGACAGCGTTCTGGGGCTCAAGGACATCGTCCGGCTCGTCGAGGACGACCTCGCCCGGGTCGAGGAGGTCTTCCGCGCGCAGGTCCGCTCGGACGTGCGCCTCGTGAGCGAGATCGGCCGCTACGTGCAGGAGGGCGGGGGCAAGCGCGTGCGCCCGGCGCTGCTGCTGCTCGCGGGCCGGCTGTGCGGCTACCGGGGCGAGCGGGCGGTGACTCTGGCCTCGACCGTCGAGTTCATCCACACCGCGAGCCTGCTCCACGACGACATCATCGACGAGGCCACCACCCGCCGCGGCCGCCGCAGCGTGAACAGCCGCTGGGGCAACGACATCACCGTTCTCCTCGGCGACTTCCTCTACACGAAGTCGATGGCCATGGCGCTCTCGCAGGACAACCTGCGGATCCTGCGCCTCCTCTCCGACGTCACGCTGCGCCTCATCGAGGGAGAGATCCTCGAGATCGAGCGGAACGGGAACCTGCGGGTCACGGAGGAGGATCACCTCGACACGATCCGCCGGAAGACGGCCGACCTCTTCGCCGCCTGCACCCGCATCGGGGCGATCCTCGGCGAGGTGGGCGAGGAGCGTGAGGGCGCCCTCGGGAGCTACGGCCTCAACCTCGGCCTCTGCTTCCAGATGGTGGACGACCTCCTCGACTTCACGGCGGAGGAGAAGACGCTCGGCAAGCCCGTGGCGAACGACCTGCGCGAGGGCAAGGTCACCCTGCCCATGATCTTCCTCCTGCGCCGCGGGGGTAGGGCGGCGGCGGACAAGGTGAAGGCGGTCCTCGACGACCGGGGCTTCTCGCGCGTGACCCGCGACGAGCTCGTCCGGATGGCGCAGGAGTGCGGGGCCCTCGACGAGGCGCGCGAGATGGCCGAGCGCTACGCCGACCTCGCCCGCCGGGACCTCCTCGCCTTCGAGCCCTCGCCCTACCGGGAGGCCCTCGAGGCGTTGCCCGGCTTCATCCTCGCCCGCGACCACTGAGACGACGGGCGGGCCCCCGCCGATGACCACGCGAGCCCAGGCCGAGAAGCGGATCGCGACGCTCCGGGACGAGATCCGCCGCCACGAGCACCTCTACTACGCCCTCGACCGGCCGGAGATCTCCGACCACGAGTACGACGCCCTCGACCGCGAGCTGTGGGACCTCGAGGCGCAGTTCCCGGACCTCGTGACCCCGGACAGCCCCACCCAGCGGGTGGGGGAGAAGCCGTCCGAGGAGTTCCCGAGCTTCGTGCACCGGGTGCCGATGCGGAGCCTCGACAACACCTACTCCGCGGAGGAGCTGCGGGAGTTCGAGGAGCGCATCTTCCGGGTGGTGGGGAAGCGGGAGATCGCCTACACCGCGGAGCTGAAGATCGACGGCCTGTCGATGGCGCTGCACTACGAAGGCGGCCGCCTCGCCCGGGCGGTGACGCGCGGAGACGGCGTCCGGGGCGACGACGTGACGCCCAACGCGAGGGCGATCCGCGCCATACCGCTCATCCTGCGGGGCGCGGACGTACCGGCGGAGCTCGAGGCGCGCGGCGAGGTCTACCTGCCGCGGACCCGCTTCGAGGCCATCAACCGCGAGCGGGAGGAGGCGGAGGAGGAGCCGTTCGCCAACCCGCGGAACGCGGCGGCCGGCACGATGAAGAGCCTCGACGCGCGCGTCGTCGCGAAGCGCGGCCTCGACGTCTTCCTCTACGCGATCGCGCACGTGAAGGGCAGCGCGCCGCGGAGCCAGGGGGAGGCGCTCGAGCGCCTCCGGTCCTGGGGCCTGCGCACGAACCCGGCCTCGCGGCGGTGCGTCGGGCTCGAGGAGGTGCTCGCGTTCGTCGAGGAGTGGCGGGAGAAGCGGGCAGGCCTCGAGTACCAGATCGACGGCGTGGTCATCAAGGTGGACGAGTTCGCCCTCCAGCAGGAGCTGGGCTTCACGTCGAAGTTCCCCCGCTGGGCGATCGCCTACAAGTACCCTGCCCTGCAGGCGGCAACGGTCGTGGAGGCGATCGAGGTGCAGGTGGGCCGCACGGGGAAGCTGACCCCGGTGGCGCACCTCGCCCCGGTGGCGCTGGCCGGAGCCACGGTGAGCCGGGCGACCCTCCACAACGAGGAGGAGATCGCGCGCAAGGACGTGCGGGTGGGCGACACCGTGCTCATCGAGCGCGGCGGGGAGGTGATCCCCAAGGTCGTGCGCGTGGTGGAGGAGAAGCGGCCGAAGGGCGCCCGGGCCTGGACACCGCCGGAACGGTGCCCGGTGTGCGGGACGCCGGCCGTGAAGCCGGAGGGCGAGGTGGACCGTCGGTGCCCGAACGCGTCCTGTCCCGCCCAGATCGAGGAGCGGCTCAAGCACTTCTCGAGGCGGGAGGCCATGGACATCGAGGGCCTCGGCGACGTCCTGGTCCACGAGCTGGTGGAGAAGGGCCTCGTCGGGGACTTCGCCGACCTCTACGCCCTCCGGTTCGAGGACCTCGCCCCGCTCTTCGCCCCCAAGGCGAAGAAGGGGGAGTCGCTCGGGGCGAAGAACCTGCTCGCCGCGATCGAGAGAAGCCGCGGCCGCGAGCTGCGGCGGCTGCTGTTCGGCCTCGGCATCCGCTTCGTCGGCGAGCGCGCGGCCATGCTCCTCGCCCGGCACTTCCGCAGCCTCGACGCGCTGGCGGCGGCGGATGTGGAGGCGATCGACGACATCTACGAGATCGGCCCGGCGGTGGCGGAGTCCGTGCACGGCTGGTTCCGGGACCGGGCCAACCAGCGCCTCGTGAAGCGGCTGAGGAAGGCGGGCCTGCGCGTGGAGGAGGCGGAGGCCGCGCGTGTGTCGCTCGTCTTCCAGGGCCGGCAGTTCGTCCTCACCGGCACCCTCGACACGATGACGCGCGACGAGGCGAAGGCGGCGATCGAGAGCCGGGGGGGCCGGGTCACGTCCTCGGTCTCGAAGAAGACGTCGGTCGTGGTCGCCGGCCGGGACGCCGGCTCGAAGCTCGACAAGGCGAAGGAGCTCGGCGTCGAGACGATCGACGAGGCCGCCTTCCGCGCGATGCTGTCGCAGGAGTGAAGGCTATACTTCCCTCATGACGCGCGCCGCCTCGGTGCTCGGCCTCGCCCTCGCGGCCTTCCTGGCCGCGGCGCTCGGCTACCTGGCGGGCGGCGGGGGCCGGCTGGCCGGCCCGGCGGCCCTTCCGGGCACGGGCGGCGCGCCGCCCTCCTTCGCGGACGTGGTGGCGCGGGTGAACCCGGCCGTCGTCCACGTGGACGTGATCGAGGACGCTCGCGAGAACCCCCACGAGGGCGTCCTGGACGCGCCCGCGCTCGACCTCCCGCGGCGTGGCGAGGGCTCGGGCTTCGTGATCGACCCCGACGGCTACATCCTCACCAACCACCACCTCGTCCCGGGACCGGGCCGGATCCGGGTCCGCTTCGCGGACAAGCGGGAGCTGCCGGCGCGCCGGGTCGGCTCGGATCCCAACACCGACCTCGCCCTCATCAAGGTCGAGGCGAGGGGACTGCCCACGGTGAGGCTGGGGGACTCGGACCGCCTGCGCATCGGCGACTGGGTGTGCGCGATCGGCAACCCGCTCGAGTTCGACCACACGGTCACGGTGGGGGTCGTCTCGTCAAAGGGGCGCAAGATCTTCAACCAGTCCTTCGACGCCTACATCCAGACGGACGCGGCGATCAACCCCGGCAACTCCGGGGGGCCCCTCGTGAACACGGAGGGCGAGGCGGTGGGGATCAACGCGGCGGTCAGCAGCGAGGCCCAGGGCATCGGCTTCGCGGTGCCCGTGAGCGTCGCCCGGGCCGTGCTCGCCCAGCTGCGCGACCACGGCCACGTGCAGAGAGGCTACCTGGGGATCCAGCTCTGGGACCTCGACCCCGACCTCGCGCGCATGGTCGGCCTTCGCGAGGCGAGAGGGGCGCTCGTGCTCGACGTGGTGGAGGGCGAGCCCGCGGCGAAGTCGGGTCTCCGGCGCTGGGACGTGATCACGGCCGTCTCGGGCGAGGCGATCGCGGACGGGGACGCGCTCGTGCGGACGGTGTCCGGCCTGCAGCCCGGGACCGAGGTGAAGCTCGGGATCGTCCGCGACGGACGGCCCCTGACCGTGGCCGCGAGGCTCGGGGAGAGGGGCGCGGAGGACGAGGAGGCCCCGGCCGCCGCGAAGCCCGCGGCCTCGCCGACGAAGAAGGGCGACGCCCTGGGCCTCTCGGTCGCCACGCTGCACGCGGCCTCCCGGCTCGAGCTGCGCGTGCCGCGCGACCGCGTGGGCGTGGTGATCCAGGAAGTCCTCGGAGCGGACCCGGGAACGGACGCGCTGGAGGAGGGCGACCTGGTGGTCGAGGTCAACCGCAAGCCCACGCCCGACGCCGCCGCCTACCGGCGCGTGGTGGGCGCGCTCGCCCCCGGCGAGCCGGCCTGGCTCTACGTCTTCCGCCCGCGGCAGCGGAACACGTTCCTGACCCGCATCGAGGTGGAGAAGCGTCCGTGAAGCCCAGGGTCCTGATCGTGGACGACGAGGACGCGGTCCGCTCCTCCCTCAAGATGATCTTCGAGTACGAGGGCTACGAGGTGCTCCTCGCCGCGAACGGGCCGGTGGGGCTCAAGCTCGCGGAGCAGGAGGCGCCGGACCTCGTGTTCCTCGACATCAAGATGCCCCAGATGGACGGGCTCGAGGTCCTGAAGCGGCTCAAGGAGCGGGACGGCTCGCCCCCCGTGGTGATCCTGTCCGGCCACGGGACGGTCAAGACCGCGGTCGAGGCGGTGAAGCTGGGGGCCTTCGACTTCATCGAGAAGCCCCCGGAGAGCGAGCGCATCCTCATCGCCGCGCGCAACGCCCTCGGCCAGCGGCGCCTCGTCGAGGAGAACCGCCGCCTGCGGCTCGTCTTCGACGACCGCTACCGGATGGAGGGCCGGAGCGACGCCCTCGAGAAGGTGTGGGAGTCGGTGCGCCGGGCCGCGCCCACGAGCGCGACCGTGCTCATCGCCGGCGAGAGCGGGGTGGGCAAGGAGCTGGTGGCCCGCGCCATCCACCGCAACTCCAACCGGAAGGACGAGGCGTTCGTCCAGGTCAACTGCGCCGCGATCCCCGAGGAGCTGATCGAGAGCGAGCTCTTCGGCCACGAGAAGGGCTCGTTCACCGGAGCGACCGAGAAGCAGATCGGCAAGTTCGAGCTGGCCCACAAGGGCACGATCTTCCTCGACGAGGTCGGCGACATGAGCCTACGCACCCAGGCCAAGGTGCTGCGGGTGCTGCAGGAGGGCGAGGTCGAGCGGATCGGCTCGCAGAAAACGATCCAGGTCGACGTGCGCGTCATCGCCGCCACCAACCGGGACCTCGAGGAGGAGATCGAGAAGGGGCGCTTCCGCGAGGACCTCTTCTTCCGCATCTCCGTGGTCCCGATCCGCGTGCCGCCGCTGCGGGAGCGGCCGGAGGACATCCCCCCGCTCGTCGAGCACTTCGTGCGCCAGTTCTGCACGGAGAACAACGTCCGGCCCCGCGGCTTCACTCCGGCCGCGGTCGAGGCCCTCGCCCGGCACCCCTGGCGCGGCAACGTCCGCGAGCTGAAGAACGCGGTCGAGCGGCTGCTGATCATGGTCGACGACGACCAGGTGCGCCCCGAGCACCTCGGCGACGTGTTGAGGCGCCCCGCCGAGGAGCCGGCCGCCGCCGGCGGCGCCGGCACGCTCCGGAACTTCAAGGAGGGCGCGGAGCGGGCCTTCCTGGTCCAGAAGCTGCGCGAGAGCGGCTGGAACATCTCGGCCACGGCGACGGCCATCGGCACACCGCGCTCGAACCTCTACAAGAAGCTGGAGACCTACGGCATCAGCCAGGAGAAGGACGGCTGAGGCTCAGAAGCGGACCAGGTAGGAGAGCTTCACCGCGAAGCCCCGGGCGAGCAGGGTGCGCGGGTCGTACGCCTCAGCGCCGGGAACCGACGAACCCGTCGGAGGGGCGTCGCCTCGCTCCTCGTTGAAGACCACATAGAAGTCGCTGCCGGGGCGGTGGATGAACCGCAGCCGGAGGTTGGCGACGAGCCGGCGCTCCAGGCTGTTGTACTGCAGGAAGCACTGCGTCGAGAGCCGTGTCGAGAAGGCCCACCCGAGCCGCAGCCCCCCGACGTGCGCGACGAATCCGCCCTGAGGCAGGTCGACCTCGCTGCGGGTGTAGCTCGTCGAGAGGGACAGGTGCGAGCCGCTCTTCAGAGCGAGCGCGCCGATGATCGCCGAGACCTCCCCGTCCCAGATCCGCTGGAAGGAGGCGCTGAAGGACGCAGCCACCGGGCGGTTCCCGCTGGTGTAGGCCGAGGCGACTGTGTCGCGCAGATCGTAGCGGCCCGGGGCGATCGGGATGCGGCCGGCCAGGTCGAAGCCCCAGTCGAGATCGACGTATCCGCGCACGTGCGTGACGCTCAGGCCGTCGCCCGAGCTCAGTTGAACGGAGACACCCGGGAACCAGTTCCCGTCCTGGGGCTCGCCATCGATGCGGGTCAGGTTCTTTCCCCCCGCGTACAGGGCGATGGACCGCACCCCCGGAATCCGGGGCCGCAGCGTGAACTGGGCCTTTCCGCTGACGCGCTTCATGTCGGCGCGGGTGACGAAGCCCATGCCGGTCTCCGCGTCCTTCCCGATCTGCAGGTACTCCCCGTACAGGTAGACCGGGTCCCCCTGATACTCGGCGGCGCCCCGCCAGGCCCAGTCGGAGGCGCCGTCGCTGCGCGTCGTGCGCGCGGCGAAGGCCTGGAGGTTGAGGCGGGAGGTGGCCCACAGGGAGGCGTCGGCGCCGAAGTCCGTTCGGGACCCCGCCGGGGTGCGCCGGTCGGTGACCATGGCTCCGACGTAGCCCCGCTGGCCCACGTCCCGCTTGAGCCGAAGGACGCCGAAGTTGGTCCGGGGCTCGCCGGGCGCTTCGCCGGAGAGGACGTCGAGCAGGCCCACGGTCTGCCGGCCGGCCCGTCCCGAGAGCCGCAGCCCCCCGAGCACCGGCACCTCGGCTTCGCCGCCGATCCCGATGCGCCGCGAGAAGAACATCAGGAAGGGCGGAGTCTCGTACGACCCGCGCGTGCCGAAGTCGAAGATGCCCGCGTTCTCGAGAAAGAAGTCCCGCTTCTCGGGGAAGAACACCTCGAACCGGGTGAGGTTCACGATCTGGTCGTCCGCCTCCACCTGGGCGAAGTCCGGCCGCACCGTGGCGTCGAGGACGAGGCCGGGGCGGGCCTCCCACTTGGCGTCGCCGCCCGCCCGCCACTCGCCGCTGGCCGGCGCCCGGCCGGCGTCGTCGCGCTGCTGGGTCGCTCCCGCCAGGCCGAAGGGCTTCACCTCGACGTTCCAAGCCGAGCGGGGAAGGTGCTCGAGCCCCTCGAGGCGGCCGGCCCGGCTCACGCGATGGAGGCCACCCTCGGCCCGCGACCAGGCGCTCCAGAGGGTGTCCTCGTTCCGGCGGCGGATGATCCGCTCGACGTCGAAGCCCCAGACCGGCTCTTCTTCGCCGCGGGGATAGCGCAGGGTGCGAAAGGGGATCGCGAACTCCGCTGACCAGCCGTCGCGCGTGCGGGCCGCGGCGACGCGCCAGATCCCCCGCCACTCCACGTTGAGGGTCGGGCTCTCGTCGGTGACCAGCGCGTCGAACTCCGCGCCGTTCGGGTTCGTGGCGAAGAAGAAGGCGTTGCGGTGGTCGCGGAAGGGGTCGAGGGTGAAGGCCACGACGTCGTCGCCGGTGAAGCGGGCGGCGTTGTCGTCGCCCTGCTCCATGACTTTGTCCCGCTCGAGGAGGCGCCCGATGATCTTCTCCGGCTCGCGGTCGCGCGCCACGATGCCCACGTACAGCGTGTCGTCGTCGTAGAGGACACGTACCTCGGTCGCCTCGGTGGCCGGGTCGCCCTCGGCGGGGTCGCGCTGCCGGAAGCCGGAGGAGACGGGTGCCGTCGCCCAGGCGGGCTCGTCCAGGAGGCCGTCGACGCGGGGCGGGACCTGGGTGGCCAACGCGCGCAGTCGGCGTTCGCCCCCGGGAGGAGCCGGCGCCGAGGGAGCGCCGGCCACGGCGGCGACGACGAGAAGCGCCACGACGGCTTCGGCCATTTCCCTCCTGAATCTCGGCCGTTCCTGGCCGGAGTGTTGAACGGTCGTTGAAGGAGGCTTGATTCCTGCTAACCTTGCCGCGAGTCGATGCTCCTGCGCTTCGGGGACTGCGCTATCGATCCGGAGGCCCTCGAGCTGCGGCGAGGCGGCGAGGCGGTGGCGCTCTCGCCGCGGGCCTTCCGGCTGCTCCTCCTGCTGCTCCAGAGCCGGCCTCGCGCCCTGTCGCACCAGAGGCTCCGGGACGCCCTCTGGCCGGACACTCTGGTCGGGTACACCAGCCTCGCCAAGCTGGTCGGCGAGGTGCGCCAGGCCATCGGCGACCGGCAAGGGGGCTCGCCGCTCGTTCGCACCGTAACGCGGTTCGGCTACGCGTTCGTCGGGGCGGTGAGCGAGGAGACGGGTGCCGCGGAGCCACGCCTCGCGGGGACGCTCGTGACCGACGATCGCGAGTATCTCGTCCCGGTGGGCGAGGCCCTGGTGGGCCGCGGGGAATCCTGCCACGTCCGCTTCCCCTCGGCGCGGGTGTCGCGCGTGCACGCGCGCGTGCGGGCCGAGAACGGCCGCGTGACCATCGAGGACGCGGGCAGCAAGAACGGCACCTGGGTCAACGGCGCGAGGCTGGAGGGACCCGTGGTCCTTGCCGACGGCGACGAGGTGCTGTTCGGAACGTTCCGGGCGGTGTTCCAAGGCGCCAGCGCGGCGGAATCGACCCGGACGGGGCGTCCCCGTTGAGTGACCGCGTCGTCTCGCACTACCGGCTCCTCGAGCCGATCGGCCGCGGGGGCATGGGTGTCGTCTACGAGGCCGAGGACACCCGCCTCGGGCGGCGCGTGGCCCTCAAGCTGCTGCCCGAGTCGATGACGGCGGAGCCGAGGGCCGTAGCCCGCTTCCTGCGTGAGGCACGGGCGGCCTCCGCCCTCAGCCACCCGAACATCTGCGGCGTCCTCGACGTCGGCGAGGACGAGGGCCGGCCGTTCATCGTGATGGAGCGGCTCTCGGGCATGACGCTGCGCCGCGCCATCGCCGGCCGCGCCCTGCCCGCCGAGCGCGTGCTGGACCTCGGCGTGCAGATGGCGGAGGCGCTCGAGGCCGCACACGCCCGGGGGGTCGTCCACCGCGACGTCAAGCCCGGGAACGTGTTCCTCACCCGCGAGGGCCCGGCCAAGCTCATGGACTTCGGCCTGGCGAAGCTGGTCGAGCCGGGCACGGGCGAGCCTCTGCGCGAGGCGGACACGGACACCGGCGCCCCCGAGCCGCTGACGCGGACGAGCGCGGCCGTGGGAACGGCCGGCTACATGTCGCCCGAGCAGGCGCGAGGGGAGGAGGTGGATGCGCGGACCGATCTCTTCTCGCTCGGAGCGGTGCTCTACGAGATGGTGACCGGCCGACCACCTTTCACGGGGGCAACCGACGCGGTCACATTCGAGGCCATCCTGGGTCGCGATCCCGTCCGGGCGCAGACCCTGAACCCCGACGTGTGGCCCGAACTCGCGGCGATTCTCGAGAAGGCCCTGGAGAAGGACCGCGACCTCCGCTACCAGACGGCTGCCGACTTGAAGGTCGATCTACAGCGAGCTCGGCGCGCACGGGCGGGCGCTCGCCTCTCCGGAGGGGGTGAGGGCCCCCCGGGGGCGGCTCGCGTCAATGCGAGGCACGTGGCGGCGCGCTGGCCCCGGCGGGCCACGACCGGCGTCCTGCTGGTGGCCGCGCTGGCGCTCGGTGTCGCGGTGTCCCGCGCCCTCTGGCCTCCCGTGCCGCCGCCAAGGTTCACCCAGCTCACGTTCCGGCGCGGCATCGTCCTGAGCGCCCGGCTGACGCCCGACGGCCACACCGTGGTGTACAGCGCGCTCTGGGACGGGGCCTCGCCGGAGGTCTTCTCCCGTCGCTTCGACAACCCCGCGTCCGTCTCGCTGGGGCTTCCTTCCGCGACCCTGCTCGCGGTGTCCTCGCGCGGCGAGCTCGCGATTCTCCTCGCCCCGTCCGGCGAGCGGGGCGTGGTCTGGCTGGGCACGCTGGCGCGCGTTCCCCTTTCGGGCGGTCCGGTCCGACCCGTGCTCGACGGCGTGCTGGACGCCGACTGGTCTCCCGACGGTCGCGACTTCGCCCTCGTCCGCTGGCAGGACGGGCAGTTCCAGCTCGAGTACCCGATGGGGAGAGTCCTTCTCCGGCCCTGCCCGCCGACGCGCGTGCGCGTCTCTCCCGACGGAACGCGGCTCGCGCTGCTCGACGAGGAGGACGGCCTCCTCCTGCTCGATCGGACGGGTGCCGCGACACGGGTCCGCGTTGCTCACTACCGCCAGCGCCTGGCCTGGTCGCCGCACGGGGACTCGATCCTCGTGGACGCAGGGGAGACCGACCTGCGCCGGACACTGCGCCGCGTGACGCCACAGGGCGACGTGACGGAGATCTGCGCGCTCGCGGGCACGATGGTGGTGCACGACGTCTCACGGGACGGCCGGGTGCTGGTTCACCATGGGTTCGAGCGTTGGGACGTCCGGGCCCGCGTGCCGGGCGAGCCAGAGGAGCGCGAGGCTTCGGCGTTCGCCAACTCCGGCGTCGCCGACCTCTCTGCCGATGGGAGCCACGTCCTGCTATGGCACCACGGGGAAGGACCGCCGGGTTTCACCCTGCTGCAGCCCACCCGCGGTGGGCCCGCCCTGCGCGTCGGCGACGGCCACCCGCTCGGCCTGTCGGCGGACGCGCGCCACGTCGTGCTGGAGAGCGTCGCCGCTGGCGAGACACGGGTGAGCTTGCTGCCCACCGGCGTGGGCGAGGCGCGTCGCCTCGCTACTGGGCGGCTCTCGAGGTTCGGGAAGGCCTGGCGGATCGACGACGGGGCCGTCGGCCTCGACGCCGCCGAGCCCGGGCGCCCGCTGCGCTCGTTTCTCGTCGAGGCGAAGGGCGGCGCTCCCAGGCCGGTCACGCCGGAGGGCAGCGTGGTGGTCCCCGGGGCGCTGCCGGGGGGCCTCGTGCTCGCGCGCGCCGCCGACGGGAGGCTCGCCGTCCACCCGTCCGCGGGGGGCGAGGGCGAGCCCGTCGGCTGGCGGTTGCCCTCCGACCCGTTCCTGGACGCCGTGCGGGTGAGCGGCGACGGCCTCTTCCTGTTCGTGCGGGAGGGCAGCGTCCCCGCGCGCATTGGCCGCGTGAAGCTGCGGACGGGGGAGCGGTCGCCCTGGATGGAGCTGGGTCCGCTGAACGCCACGGGCGTGGGCCACATCTGGTCGGTGCTCCTGACCCCGGACGGGCGAGGCTACGCCTACACTCACGGCTTCTTTCTCCAGGACCTGTTCCTCGTGGAGGGACTACCCTAGGGCACACGCGTCGAGACGAGGAGAAGACATGCGCAGGCGAAGGCTCGGAGCCTCGGTGGGTGTCGTCGCGTGGGTCGTGGCGCTCGGCGGGGCGGCCGGGGTGTCCGCGGAGGACAGCCCCTCCTACCTCGACCCCTCGAAGCCGATCGACGTGCGCGTGGACGACCTCCTCTCGCGCATGACGCTCGAGGAGAAGGTCGGCCAGATGAACATGCCCTGCGTCTACGAGGGGCGGCTCGGGGAAGGGGTGGCGGCGAAGACGGCGGCCTGCCGGCGCTTCGCGGCGGGGACCCACGAGCACGGCCTCGGCCCCGGCGGCGGATTCTTCACCCTGCCCAACACGATCCTTCACGAGGGGCCGCGGCAGCAGGCCCTGTTCCTGAACGAGCTGCAGGAGATCGCGCGCCGGACGCGCCTGGGCATCCCGCTGCTGCAGACCGAGGAGGGCACCCACGGCCTCATGTGCTCCGGGGGGACGATCTTCCCGGAGGGCCTGGCCCTCGGCAGCACGTGGGACTTGGCGCTCCTCGCCGAGATCTACGCCGTCGCCGCGCGGGAGGCGCGGGCGATCGGCGTGCACCAGATCTTCACGCTGGTGGTGGAGCCGAACCGCGACCCGCGGC
>JBGPQQ010000014.1:0-15963 GCA_041489115.1 Vicinamibacteria bacterium
CGATCTGCACGCGCCCGTAGCGGATGTAGTCGGTGTACCCGGTGAGGGCGAGGCCCGGCCGCTGCACGCGGGGCAGGTGCACCCGGTGCTCGAGCCCCGCCCGCCCCGCCGCGAGGTCGAGCTTCAGCGGCTGCGCCGCCGCGTCGAGGAGCTCCGCCACCGCGACGCCGGGCCCCTCCCCGCGGGGCGGGGCGATGGGCAGCGCGGGGCCGCCGGGGCGGGGCGGCATCAGGCCTCGGGCTCGATCAGCCCCAGGTTGCCGTCCTTGCGCCGGAAGAGCACCCTCACCCGCTCGCTCGCGGCGTCGCGGAAGACCAGCACCCCGTCCGGGCGGCCGTCCATCTCCAGGGCCGCCTCGTCCAGGGTCATCGGCTTCACCGCGGCCCGCCGCGTCCGGATGACGCGCGGCGCCCCATCGCCCCCGCGCTCCGCCGCCGCGGGCGCGAGGCGGGGCGAGGAGGCGCCCTTCCGCTCGCGCCGCCTCGCGTGCTGCCGCTGGGCCTGGCGCAGCAGCTTGTCGATGGCGCCGGCCACCGACAGGCGCGGGTTGGTGGTGACCTCGACCGCGGCGAGGTCGAGCTGGCGCGAGTGGACGCTGACCTCCGCCACCTGGCGGTGCTTGTCCGCGGCCAGGATCACGTGCGCCCGGGTGACGGAGGGGAGCAGCTTCCCCACCTTCTGCAGCTTGCGCTCGGCGAGACGGCGAACCTCGTCCGGGATCCCGGTCTGCCGCCCCGTGAACTCGATCTTCATCCGTCCTCCTCCCCGGCCCGGGCCTCAGTGGACCGTCTTGCGCAGGTTCGAGGGCGGGATGCGGAGCTCCTCCCGGTACTTGGCCACCGTCCGCCGCGCCAGGGGCAGCCCCTCGGCCCCGAGGACCTCGGCGATGCGCGAGTCGGAGAGCGGCCGGAAGGCGTCCTCCTCCTCGATCATCTTCTTGATGCGGTCCTTGATCGTGACCGAGCTGATCGCCTCGCCCATGGTGGAGGTGATGCCGCTGTGGAAGAAGAAGCGCATCTCGTAGACGCCGCGCGGCGTGTGCATGTACTTGTTGGCCACCACGCGGGACACGGTCGACTCGTGCATACCGATGTCGCTCGCCACGTCCCGCAGGACGAGGGGTCGCAGGTGCGAGATGCCGTGGTCGAGGAACGCGCGCTGGTGACGCACGATCGACTCCGCCACCTTGTAGATGGTGCGCTGCCGCTGGTCGACGCTCTTGAGCAGCCACAGCGCGCTCCGCAGCTTGTCCTTCACGTAGGCCCGCGTCTCCTCCCAGCCGGGCTCCTTCTGGTCGAGCATGCGCCGGTAGGTGGGGCTGATCCGGAGCTTGGGCAGGCCGTCGTCGTTCAGGACGATCTTGTACTCCTCGCCCTCCTTCACCACGAACACGTCGGGCAGCACGTAGTCGGAGCGTTTCGCGCTGTAGCGGTTGCCGGGGCGCGGGGAGAGCCCCTGGATGATCTCGAGGTGGTGCGCCACCTCGTCGGCGGAGAGGCCCATCTGCCGCGAGATCTCCGGGTACTGGTGGCTCTGGAGCTGCTTCATGTGGTCGCGGACCATGACGTCCGCCGGCGAGTTCTCGAGCCCGAGCACGCGCAGCTGGATGCGGAGGCTCTCGGTGAGGCTCCTCGCCGCCACCCCCGGCGGGTCGAGGGCCTGCACGAGGGCGAGCGTCTTCTCCACCGCCTCCATCGGCCAGGGGCCCATCGCTGCCACGTCCTCGAGCGACACCCGCAGCAGGCCGTCCTCGTCGAGGTTCTGGATGATCGCCTCGCCGATCTCGAGGGTGGCCTCGTCGGCCTCCGTCATGCGCAGCTGCCACAGGAGGTGGTCGTAGAGGTCCGGCGACTCGGTGAGGGTGTTCTCGATCGGCGCGACCTCGGGCACCTCGGCCGGCCGCATGCGCCGGTCCGCCCCGTCGTCGAAGTAGTCCTCGAAGAAGCGCTCGATCTCGATGTCCTTGAGCGGGTCGTCGGGGCGCTCGCGCTCCGCGGTCTCCTCCTGCGCGATCTCCTCGACGGTCTTCGTCTCCTCGACAGGCACCTCCTCGAGGAGGGGGTTCTCCATCACCTCCTGGTCGAGCACCTCGGCCAGCTCGAGCGTCGTCAGGGGCAGCAGCTTGATCGCCTGCTGGAGCGACGGGGTGAGGATGAGCCTCTGCGAGAGCCGCGCGGAGAGGCCGAGCTTCTGGTGCAGCGCCAAGGGTCTAGGCCCCGCTCCCGCCGGGCGCCTCAGGCCTCGCGGCCGTCGAGGCGGAAGCCCTCTCCGAGGTAGACGCGGCGCACCTCGGGGTCCGACGCGAGATCGAGGGGAGTGCCGGAGCGGAAGACATCACCGTCCCTGAGAATATAGGCGCGGTCCGTGATTTTCAAGGTCTCGCGGACGTTGTGGTCGGTGATGAGGATGCCGATGCCGCGGTCGCGCAGGTGGGCGATGATCCTCTGGATGTCGAGGACGGCGAGCGGGTCGATCCCCGCGAAGGGCTCGTCGAGGAGGATGAAGGACGGCTCGGCGGCCAGGGCGCGGCAGATCTCGAGACGGCGCCTCTCCCCCCCCGAGAGCGTGTAGGCCGGCTGGCGGGCCATGCCCTGGACGCCCAGCTCCTCGAGGAGCTGGCGCGCGTGCGCGCGCTGCTCCCCGGCCGGGAGCCCGCGCGTCTCGAGGATGGCGAGCACGTTCTCCTCCGCGGTGAGCTTGCGGAAGATGCTCGCCTCCTGCGGGAGGTACCCGATTCCCGCCCGGGCCCGCTGGTACATGGGCAGCGCCGTGATGTCCTCCTCGCCGAGGAAGACCTGCCCGCTGTCCGGCCGCGTGAGCCCCACCACCATGTAGAAGGTGGTGGTCTTGCCCGCGCCGTTCGGGCCGAGCAGCCCCACCACCTCGCCCTGGCGGATCTCGAGGCTCACGTCGCGCACCACGACCCGGCGGCCGTACGACTTCGTGAGGGAGAGGGCCCGCAGGACGCGGCTCAAGGCTTCGGGGGCTCCTTCCGCTTGAAGACGGCCTCGGGCCGCACCTCCTCGCGGCCGTCGACGCGGATCCTATCACTGCCCACCTCGAAGGTCAGCTTGCGGCCCTCGATCCGGCGGTCGCCGTCCTGCAGGACCACCTTCTCGCCCACCAGGACCAGCGTCTCGTCGGCCGGCGTGTACGTGCCGCGCTGCCCCGTGGCCCGGCGCGCGCCCTGCTGCACCTCGACCGGCTCTCCCGCCAGCAGGCGGTCCACCGCGCCGCCGTCCTTCGTGAGGGTGACCACGGCCTCCGGGCTGCGGGTGAGGATGTCGCCCTGCCGGATCTCCACGTCGCCCGTGTACACGATGCGGTTCGCGGCCTCCTCGTACACCATCTCGCGGCTGCGGGCCTCGACCGCCGCCGGCTTCTTCGAGGCCCCCTTCTCGGGACGCGGGTGCAGGATCGACGTGGTGCCCCCGCTCGCGGTCAGCCGCCGGCGGCCCTCGGCCTCCTCCACGAGGACGATCGTCGGGGCACGGATCTCGTCCTTGCCCGAGCGCAGCAGCGCGTTCTCGCGGTAGCGCGCGGTCCGCGCGGTGGCGTCGTAGTCGAACTCGCGGCAGACGAGGACGGTCGGCTCCTCCCCGCCGAGCATTCCCGGGCGACTCGTCTTTCCCCGGCGGGCCAGGGTGTGGCGCACGTTCTCGCTCGCCGTCACGTTGCGCGAGCGGGTCCCCAGCTGGATCCGCCGGCCGCGCAGCTCCGAGCCCTCGCCCTCGTCCACGATGCGCGGGTCGCCGGTGAGGGTGATGAGACCGGGGCCCTCCTCGTAGACCGCGCGGCTCGCCCAGGCCTTCCGCCCCGGCTCGGCGAAGGCTACGGAGCCGTCGAACTCCGCCCCGCGCACTGCCCCGCTCTCCGGGTCGAGCGCGGCCGTGAAGCGGTCGCTGCGCACCGTCCGGGCGCCGGCGCGCGACGGCGGCAGCGGCTCCGTGGTGAGGAGCGCGTGGCGGATCGCATCCCCTTCGCTCTGCCGGGCGGGCAGCCCCTGCAGCGAGACGAGCCGGCCCTGCTCGTCGAAGTCGAAACGCAGCTGGGGCGCCGCGACCCGCCGCTTCTCCCTCGCCTCGCCCGGCCCCGGCTCGATCTCCAGCGAGGCGGCGTTGACGGCCAGCGCTTCCTGCAGGACACCCTTCGCGCGGAAGACGACGTTCAGCCGCCGGCACCGCAGGCGTTTGCGGCCGCCCTCGGGGGCGGCGGAGCCCGGGAGCCCCGCCCCGGCCACGGTGACGAGGTCCACGTCCT
Source organism: Vicinamibacteria bacterium (assembly GCA_041489115.1). Taxonomy (GTDB): domain Bacteria; phylum Acidobacteriota; class Vicinamibacteria; order Fen-336; family Fen-336; genus DATBSL01. The sequence goes on from JBGPQQ010000014.1 coordinate 4,261, forward strand.
CGATCGCCGCGGCCCGCTCGACGGCCGACAGGTCCTCCGTCAGGTTCAGCTGCAGCCGGCGGGAGCGCAGCTCGCGCCCGCCCTGCCGCGCGACGACGCCTCCCTCGAAGCGCACCAGCCGCTCTTCCCGCGACGCCCACGCGCTGGCCGCCTCGACCTCCGCCGGGGGCCCCGCTCCGTCCTCCAGCCGGAGGCGCACGTCCGCGCCCAGGGAGAGCCCCGCCCCCCTTTGGTACTCCAGGCCCCGCGCGCTGCCCGACGTCGTGCCGCGGCGGAAGCGCACGGCGTCCCGGGTGAACAGCCGCTCCCCGTCGCTCCAGTACTTCAGCGTGTCGCTCTCGAGCTCGAAGCCGTCGTCGCTCTTCACGAGGACGTTGCCCTTGAACGCGGCGCGCTGCGGCGACGTTTGGTAGAGGCACTCGTCCGCCGTGATCGTGGCGTTCCCCTCGCGCCCCTCCGCGACGAAGGGGAGGCTCACCTCGACGCCCTGCAGGCGCATGGCGTCGCCCTCCTTTCCGAGCATCGCGCGGGCCTTGATCTCGACCTTGCGGCTGCCCTCGCGGAAGCGAAGGAAGACCATGTCGGCCACGGTCGTGCCCTGGCCAGGGCTCGCCGCGGCCGGCGGCTCCGCCGCCCCGGGCCGCGACGAGGGCCGGCGCAGGCTCCACGCGACCGCGCCGCTCACCACCACGAGAAGGCCGAGCAGGAGCCGCCGGGCGAGCCGGGTGCGGTCCTGCCTCATGCGAGCGGCAGCCCGCGCACGATCCGGTACGTGTCGCGCGCGATCAGGAGCTCCTCGTTCGTGGGAATCACCTGCACGCGGCAGGACTGCCCGGGGGGCGCCACGTCCGCCTCCCGCCCGCGCGCCCCCGCGTTGCGGTCGCCGTCGATCGCGATCCCCATCGCGTCGAGCCCCACCACCGAGCGTGCCCGGATGGCCGGGGCGTTCTCCCCGATGCCGCCGGTGAAGACGAGCGCGTCCAGGCCGCCCAGCACGCCGACGTAGGCGGCGATGTACTTGCGCAGCCGGTAGCAGAACACGTCCACCGCGAGCTTCGCCCGCTCGTTGCCCGCCGCCTCGGCCTCGAGGAGCTTGCGCATGTCGTTGCTGAGCCCAGACACCCCGATGAGCCCCGAGTGCTTGTTGAGGAGCGCGTTGAGCTCGGCCGCCCCGAGCTCCTCCTTCGCCATGACGTGGAGCAGGATGGCAGGGTCGAGGTCGCCGCTGCGGCTCCCCATCACGAGGCCCTCGAGGGGGGTGAACCCCATCGAGGTGTCCACCGAGCGGCCGCCCCGGATCGCCGCGATCGAGCAGCCGTTGCCGAGGTGGCAGGTGATCAGCCGGAGCCCCGGGTCGCCCGCCCGCCCGAGGAGCTCCGACGAGCGGCGGGAGACGAAGCGGTGCGACGTGCCGTGGAAGCCGTAGCGGCGGATGGCGTGCCGCTGGTAAAGCACGTACGGCAGCGCATACAGGAACGCCACCGGCTCCATCGTCTGGTGGAACGAGGTGTCGAACACGGCGACGTGGGGCGCGTCCCGCAGCAGGTCGCGCGCCGCGCGGTAGCCCTTCACGTTCGGGGGGTTGTGCAGCGGGGCGATGTCGAAGCAGTCCTCGATCGCCCGCAGCACGGTGTCGTCGATGAGGACCGAGGACTTGAAGTGCTCGCCGCCGTGCACCATCCGGTGCCCGACCGCCTCGATCTCCGCGCGGTCCCGGATGACCCCGGTCCCCTCGCGGGTGAGGAGGGCCAGCACGCGCTCGACCGCGACCTTGTGCTCGAGGATCTCGGCCGTCTCCTTGACCGGGGGGCTCCCCTCCGCCTCGTACCGCAGGATGGCGGTGCTCCCGATGTTCTCGACGAGCCCCTTCGCCAGCGCGCGGTCGGCGCCGGCCGCCGACGAGGCCTCGTCGGTCTCGACCAGCTGGAACTTCACGGACGAGCTGCCGCAGTTGAGGACGAGCACCTTCATTGCGCCATTCTACCCCCCGGCCCCGCTGCGCCCCGATGCGGAGGCCCCGGGGAGCCTAGCCTCAACGCCCCGCCGGCGGCTTCGGGTTGCCGTCCTCGTCGTACTCGAAGAAACCGCGCCCGGCCTTCACCCCGAGGTGGCCCGCGCGGATCATCTTCCGGAGCAGGGGGCAGGGGCGGTACTTGAGGTCGCCCAGCTCCTCGAAGAGGTACTGCATCCAGCGGTTGACCTCGTCGAGCCCGATCCGGTCGGCCAGCGCGAGCGGCCCGACGGGCAGGCCGTAGCCGAGCTTCATCGAGGTGTCGACCGCCTCCGGGGTCGCCACTCCCTCCATGACCACGTGCATCGCCTCGTTGAGGAAGGGCAGGATGACCCGGGTGGTCACGTAGCCGGGGTACTCGAACACCTCGACGCCGGTCTTGCCGAGGAGGCGCACGAAGTCCATCGCCTGGCGGAACGTCGCGTCGGAGGTGCCGAGTCCCCGGACCACTTCCACGAGCGGCACCTGGGGCACGGGCTGGAGGAAGTGCAGACCGATCACGCGGTCCGAGCGGCGGGTCCGCGCCGCGATCTCCGTGACCGAGAGCGACGAGGTGTTCGTGGCCAGGATGTCGTCCGGCGGGCAGACCTGGTCGAGCCTCTGGAAGATGGAGGCCTTGAGCTCCAGGTCCTCCACCACGCACTCGATGACGATGTCCGCCGCCTCGAGCGCGCCCAGGTCGTCGACCGTCCGGACGCGGCCGAGGACCGCCTTCTTCTCCGACTCGGTGCGCCGCCACTTCGCGATGTCACGGTCGAGGGCGTGGCCGATCTCCTCCACGCTCTGCCGGGCGAGCTCGGCGGTCTTCTCGAGGAGGAGCACGTCGAGGCCGGAAGCGGCGCAGGTGATCGCGATCCCCTGCCCCATCGTGCCGCCGCCCACGAGGCCGACCGTCCGGATCGTCACGGCGCCTCTTCGCGGAACTCGCGTCCCAGCCGGCCCATGTCGCGGAACTTCCGGTAGCGCGCCTCCGGCAGCCGCTCCGGGGGCACCTTGCCCAGCTCCTGCAGCTGCCGCCACATCACCTCGTCGACCGACTTGAAGAGGGCCTCGTGGTTCACGTGCGCGCCGCCGGGGGGCTCCGGGATGACCTCGTCCACGAGGCCCATCCGGGCGAGGTCGCGCGCCGTGATCTTCATAGCGATCGCCGCCTCCTCCGCGCGCGAGGCGTCGCGGAAGAGGATCGACGCGCACCCCTCCGGCGAGATGACCGAGTAGACGGCGTGCTCGAGCATGTTGACCCGGTCGCCCACCGCGATCGCGAGGGCGCCCCCGCTGCCCCCTTCCCCCGTGACGGTGACGACGATGGGGGTGCGGAGGCTGGCCATCCCCCGCAGGTTCCAGGCGATCGCTTCGGCCTGACCGCGCTCCTCGGCGTCGAGGCCCGGGTAGGCGCCCGGCGTGTCCACCAGGGTGAGGATGGGACGGCCGAACTTCGCCGCGAGCTCCATCACCCTCATCGCCTTGCGGTAGCCCTCGGGCTTGGGCATCCCGAAGTTCCGGTAGATCTTCTGCTTCGTGTCCCGCCCCTTCTGGTGCCCGATCACGCACACGGGCCGGGCGCGGTAGAGGGCAAAGCCGCAGACGAGGGCCGGGTCGTCCCCGTACCGGCGGTCGCCGTGGAGCTCCGTCCAGTCCGTGAAGAGGGCCTGCACGTAGTCGAGGGTGTAGGGCCGGTTGGGATTCCGGGCCACGAGCGTCGTCTGCCACGGGGTGAGCTTCGCGTACACCTCGCGCCGCTGCGCGTCGAGCTCCTCACGCAGCCGCCGGGCCTCCTGCTCCTTGGCGCGATCGCCGGGCCACTTGGCCAGCTCGTCGATCCGCTTTTGCAGCGCCACGAGCGGCGCTTCGAAGTCCGCCTCGGCCATGCTCCTCCTCCGCTCCCCGCGCTCAGGCGTCGCGGCGGAGCCCGTTGGTCCGGGCCAGCACGAGCGACCCGGGGCCCAGCAGCGCCTCGACCTCCTCGCGCAGCCCGGAGTCCGGCCGGACCCGGTAGCGGGCGCTCGGGGCGACGGCCACCGCCCACGAGCCGGGCCGCACCAGCTCGAGCGTCACCGGGCAGTCGCCCCGATGCGCGCCGAGTATATCCCGGAGGCGCTCGCCCTTCGCCCGCTCCCACGCCATCACCGGCACCCGGATCGTCACGTAGCGCGCGTCCGCGAGCTTCGCTTGCTCGAGGGGAAGCACCTCGGAGGCGAGGAGCTTCGCCCGCCCGTCGTCCTGGACCTCGGCCCTGGCCTTGACCAGCACGACCTGGTCGTCGGCGAGGCGACCCGCCGCCTTCTTGTAGGCCTCCGGGAAGACGAGCGTCTCGACGCTGCCTTCCAGATCCTCCAGGAAGAAGCTGGCCATCCGGTCGCCCTTCTTCGTCTTGATGAGGCGAAGGGCGGTCACGATCCCGCCCACCGCCACCTCGCCGCCCGCCGCCGCCTGGGCGAGCGTGCCCGTGGTCGCGCTCGCCCACTGCGCGATCTCGGCGCGGAACCGCTCCAGGGGGTGTCCCGAGATGAAGAAGCCGAGCGACTCCTTCTCGAACGCGAGGCGCTCCGCCTCCGGCCACGGAGGGGCGTCCGGGATCCGCTCGGGCCCCGCCGGCTTCTCTCCGGCCCCGCCCAGCATGCCGAAGAGGCTCGACTGGCCGGCCTCGCGGTCCCGCTGGCGCTTCTGCCCCGCCTCCATGGCGCGGTCGATGGCGGCGAAGAGGGCCGAGCGCCTCGGGTCCGTGGAGTCGAAGGACCCGCTCTTGACGAAGCTCTCCACCACCCGCCGGTTCACCGCCCGGAGGTCCACGCGGTCGCAGAAGTCGAACAGCGAGCGGAAGGGTCCGCCCTCCCGGCGCACGGCGAGCGCCGCCTCCACCGCGCCCTCCCCCACGTTCTTGATCGCGGAGAGGCCGAAGCGGATGCTGTCCCCCCTCGCACCGTCGGTCGATTCGAGGTGCGAGGGGACCTGGTCCGGTGCCGCCCCCTCCCCCTCCGCCGCGTGCCCTCCCGCGGTACCCCCGGGAAGGCCCCCGGGAAGGCCATCCGCAGGGCCCCCGGTAACGACGGTGAAGAACGTGTCGGACTGGTTCACGTCCGGCGGCAGCACCCGGATCCCCATCTCGCGGCACTCGCCGATGTACTGGACCATCTTGTCGGTGTTCGCCCGCTCCGACGTGAGGAGGGCCGCCACGAAGTAGGCCGGGTAGTTGGCCTTGAGGTACGCGGTCTGGTACGCGAGCCAGGCGTACGCGGCCGAGTGCGACTTGTTGAAGCCGTACCCGGCGAACTGCTCCATCGCGTCCCAGATCTTGCGGGCCTTCCTCTCCGCGACCCCCCGCCCCGCGCAGCCCTTCAGGAACTGGTCCACCTGCGCGGCCATGACCTCGACCTTCTTCTTGCCCATGGCCTTGCGCAGGATGTCGGCCTCGCCCAGGGTGAAGCCGGCGAGGGCCGAGGCGATCTGCATGACCTGCTCCTGGTAGACCATGACGCCGTAGGTCTCCTTCAGGATCGGCTCGAGCGCCGGGTGCTCGTAGACGACGCGCGTTTGCCCGTGCCGGCGCCGGATGAAGTCGTCGATCATCTGCATCGGCCCGGGGCGGTAGAGGGCGTTCAGCGCGGTCAGGTGCTCGAGCCGGTCGGGCCGGAAGCGCTTCAGGATGTCGCGCATGCCGTCCGACTCGAACTGGAAGAGGCCGCTCGTGCGCCCCGCGGTGAAGAGCTCGTACGTCCTCGCGTCGTCGAGGGGGATGGCACCGGGATCGATGCGGACGCCCCGCTGCGCCTCGATCATCTTCACGCAGTTGTCGATGAGGGTGAGGGTGCGCAGCCCCAGGAAGTCCATCTTCAGGAGGCCGATGCGCTCGACGCCCTTCATGTCGAACTGCGTGGTGACGTCCGCCGTCGTCCCCTTGAAGAGCGGCACAAGGTCGGTGAGCGGCTGGGGGGAGATCACGACCCCGGCGGCGTGGGTCGAGGCGTGGCGGGTGGTGCCCTCGAGCCGCCGCGAGATGTCGATGAGCTCCCTGACCCGCGGGTCCTTCTGGTACGCGTCCTGGAGGGGCGGCGACTCCTGGAGGGCCTTGTCCAGGGTCATCTTGAGGTCGAACGGGATCATCTTGGCGATCTTGTCGACCTCGGCGTAGGTCATGTCCATCGCGCGGCCGACGTCGCGCACCACCGCCTTCGCCTTCATCGTCCCGAAGGTGATGATCTGCGCGACGTTGTCGCGCCCGTACTTCTTCGTGACGTAGGCGATCACCTCGCCCCGGCGCGCCTCGCAGAAGTCGATGTCGATGTCGGGGGGGCTGATCCGCTCCTCGTTCAGGAAGCGCTCGAAGATGAGGTCGTTCTCGATCGGGTCGATGTCCGTGATGCGGAGGCTCCAGGCCACGAGGCTCCCCGCGGCCGACCCCCGGCCGGGACCCACCGGGATCCGGCGCTCCTTCGCGTAGCGGATGAAGTCCCACACGATGAGGAAGTATCCGCAGAAGCCGACGCGCTTGATGACCCCGATCTCCTTCTCGAGCCGCGCCTCGTAGTCCGCGAGGGGGTGCCGGAGCCGCCCCGCCGCGGCCAGCGAGTCGAGCGCCCGCCGCCTCTCCGCGAATCCGTCGCGGGTCACCTTCTCGAAGTAGGTCAGGGTCGTGAAGCCGGGCGGCACGTCGAAGGCGGGCAGGGTCGACACCCCCTTCAGCGTGAAGTCGCACATCTCCGCGATCTGGACGGTCGCGAGGAGGGCCTCCGGGTGGTCCGGGAAGAGCGTGGCCATCTCCTCGGCCGACTTGACATAGAAGTGGTTCGTGTCGAAGCGCAGCCGCTCCGCGTCCCCCACCTTCTTGCCGGAGCCGATGCACAGGAGCACGTCGTGCGCCTGGTAGTCGTCGCGGTGGAGGTAGTGGGCGTCGTTCGTCGCCGCGAGCTTCAGCCCCGTCTTCTGCCGGAGGCGCAGCAGCCCCTGGGTCACCCGCCGCTGGTCGGGGATGCCATGCTCCATGACCTCAAGGTAGAACCGGTCCTTCCCGAGGATCTCGGAGAAGACCCCGACGCTCTGGAGCGCCGCGTCCTCCGCCCCCGCCAGCAAGTGCTGCGCGATCTCGCCCGAGAGGCAGCCGGAGAGGCCGATCAGCCCCTGGCTGTGCTTCGCGAGCAGGTCCTTGTCGATCCGGGGCCTGTGGTAGAAGCCCTCCAGGTAGCCGGCGGAGACGAGCTTGACGAGGTTGTGGTAGCCCGCGTCGCTCGTCGCGAGCAGCGTGAAGTGGTCGTACGCGTCCGAGGCGCTCTGGGCCCCCCGCTCGAAGCGGCTCCCGGGGGCGACGTACACCTCGCAGCCGAGGATGGGCTTCAGCCCTTTCTCGCGGCAGGCGTCGTGGAAGGCCACCGCCCCGAACATGTTGCCGTGGTCCGTGATGGCCATGGCCTTCATGCCGAGCCGCGCGCCCTCCTCGACCAGCTCGTCGAGCCGGCAGGCCCCGTCGAGGAGGCTGTACTCGGTGTGCAGGTGGAGGTGGACGAAGTCCGGCTTCGCGCTCATTCCCACTCGATCGTCGACGGCGGCTTGCTGCTCACGTCGTACACCACCCGGTTGATCCCGGGCACCTCGTTCACGATCCGGCTCGACACCCGGGCGAGGAGGTCGTACGGCAGGCGCACCCAGTCGGCGGTCATCCCGTCGAGCGACTCGACCGCGCGCAGGGCGATCGTGTACTGGTAGGTGCGGTCGTCTCCCATGACCCCCACCGAGCGGACGGGGAGCAGGACCGCGAACGACTGCCACATCTTCCGGTACAGGCCCGCCGCCTTGATCTCCTCGATGAAGACGGCGTCGGCCTCCCGCAGCAGGTCGAGGCGGTCCTCAGAGACCGACCCCAGGCAGCGCACGGCCAGCCCCGGGCCGGGGAACGGCTGGCGGTAGACGAACTCCTCGTCGAGCCCGAGCTCGAGCCCGGCCTTGCGCACCTCGTCCTTGAAGAGCCAGCGCAGCGGCTCGACGAGCTTGAACTTCATCGACCTCGGCAGGCCGCCCACGTTGTGGTGGGTCTTGATGACCGCCGAGGGGCCGCGCACCGACGTGGACTCGATCACGTCCGGGTAGAGCGTACCCTGGGCGAGGAACCCGGCATTCCCCGCCTTGCGCATCGAGGCCTTGAAGACCTCGATGAACTCGTGGCCGATGACCTTGCGCTTGCGCTCGGGGTCGGCGACCCGCTCCAGCTTCTTCAGGAAGCGGCGGGACGCGTCGACGAACACGACCTTGAGGTGCAGCCGCTCCGCGAAGCGGCGCCGCACCTGGAGCGCTTCCTCCTTGCGGAGGAGGCCGTTGTCCACGAACACGCAGGTCAGGCGGCCCCCGATCGCCCGGTGGACGATGAGCGCCGCGACCGCCGAGTCGACACCGCCGGAGAGCGCGCAGATGACCCGGCCCTTCGCCCCCACCTGCTCCCGCACCCTCTCGGTGGCCTCGTCGACGAACGACCGCGCGTTCCAGTCGCGGCGGCAGCCGCAGGCGTCGAGGAAGTTGGCGAGGACCTTCGTCCCCTCCTCGGAATGGACCACCTCGGGGTGGAAGAGCATCCCGTACAGCCGGCGGGCGGGGTCCTCCACCGCGGCAATCGCGTTCGTCTCGGTGGCGCCCACCACGCGGAAGCCCCCCGGCGCCTGCCGGACGTCGTCGCCGTGACTCATCCACACCCGGCTGCGGGGCGGCAGCCCGCGGAAGAGCGTCCCCCCCGGCTTCGGCGAGAAGACCGCCTGCCCGTACTCGCGGTGCCCCGAGCGCTTCACCTCGCCCCCGAGCAGGTGGCTCATGAGCTGCATCCCGTAGCAGATGCCCACGACCGGCACGCCGAGGTGGAAGACGCGGGGGTCGCACCGGGGAGCGCCACGCTGGTGGACGCTGTCCGGTCCGCCGGACAGCACGATGCCCCGCGGGCGGCGCGCGGCCAGGGAGTCCGCCCGGGTCCCCGGAGGCAGGATCTCGGAGTAGACCTGCAGCTCCCTCAGCCGCCGGGCGATGAGCTGGGTGTACTGCGAGCCGAAGTCGAGGATGAGGATGGTCTCTCTCTCCATGGGCTTCCTGGAACGCCGGATTATACCCCTCGCACCCGGGCCCGCCCGGGACCGCCGCGCGCCCGGTGTATAGTGCGGCGGTCGTGTCCCGAAGCCCCGCCACCCTCTTGGCCACCCTCCTCCTCGCCGGCTGCGCGGGAAAGCCCGCCCCGAAGGCCCCGCTCTTCCCCCTCGCCGCCACGTGGAAGACGCTGCTCGGCGAGTTCGTGGTGCCGCCCCTCGCGGCGGACGGCCGCCGCATCTACGTGGCGACCCGCGACGGGGTCGTGCGCGCGCTCGACCCGGCGACGGGGGCCGCGGCGTGGAAGGCGGAGGGGTTCCCGGGCCGGCTGAGCGCCGCCGACGGGGTCCTGCTCGTGCGGGGCGACGACGGCACCCTGTGGAGCCTTCAGCCCCGGACCGGCGCCGTCCGCTGGAAGGCCGACACTGGCGTCGGCGGCACGCTGCCGGCGGTGATCGACGGGGACAGGGCGCTCGTCGCCGGGCAGGGCCTCGCCGCCGTCGACCTCGCCAGCGGGCGGGCGCTCTGGGGCGACGCCACGGGGGCCGAGACGACGGCCCCGCCGGTCACCGCCGGGTCCCGGCTCCTGGCGGGCGAGAAGGACGGGACGCTGCGTTGCCGCGACCGCGCGACCGGGCTCTCGCTGTGGGTCCTTCGCACAGGAGGCGCCCTCCTCGCCCCACCCCTCGTGGACGCGGAAAGGCGCCGCCTGTACGTGGGCACGACGGACAAGCGCATCCTCGAGGTGTCCCTCGACGAGGGGAAGGCGGGCTGGGCCTGGCGGGTGGGGGCCGACGTCGCTCACGCGGGGCTGCTCCTGCCGCACCATGTGCTCTTCGCGTCCTTCGACGCCGTGCTCTACTCCCTGCGCCGGGGCGGGAACCTCGCCTGGCGCGGGGCCCTCCCGTCCCGCCCCCTCTCGGCCCCGCTCCTGGTCGGGGGTTACGTCCTCGTGGCCTGCCTCGAGAACGAGCTCGTGGCCTTTGCCCCCGACACCGGCTCGAAGGCGGGCAGCCTCCGCACCTCCGCCGAGATCCGCACCCCCCCGCTCCTGGCCGCCGGTCTCGTGGTCGTCGGGCTGCGAGACCGGTCGGTGATCGCGTACGCGCTCCCCGGCTCGGCGCCTGCCCCGCCGCAGCCGCCCGCCGTCGAGCCCCCGCCCGCGGCCGACAACCCCGTTCCACGCCCATGAGCTCCTCCACGGTTCCCGCTTCCCGGGCGGCCGCCGCCGACTGGCTCGAGCTGACGAAGCCACGGATCACGACGATGGTCGTGTTCACGGCCCTGGTGGGGTTCGTCACGGCCTCGCCGGGCCCTCACTGGACGGGCCTCCTGGCCGCGGCTCTCGCGGGCACCGGCCTCGTTGCCGCCGGGGCGAGCGTCCTCAACCAGGTCCTGGAGCGGGACACCGACGCCCTGATGCTGCGCACCCGCTCCCGGCCCATCCCCTCGGGCCGCATCCCGCCCCGCGACGCCCGCGTCTTCGGGGGCCTGCTGACCGCGGCCGGCCTAATCCTCCTGCTGTGGCGCTGCGGGCCGCTCGCCGCCGCCGTCGCTCTCGCCACGTGGGCGAGCTACCTCTTCCTCTACACGCCCCTCAAGCGGCGGACGCCGCTCGCCACCCTCGTGGGCGCCGTCCCCGGCGCCCTGCCGCCGGTCATCGGATGGGCGGCCGCCTGCAAGAGCCTGGACGGCGGCGCGTTTCTCCTCTTCGCCATCCTGTTTCTCTGGCAGGTCCCCCACTTCCTCGCCATCGCGTGGATGTACCGCGACGACTACGCGCGGGCGGCCTTCCCCATGCTGCCGGTGCTCGACCGCGAGGGGAGCTTCACGGCCCGCCAGGCTGTCGTACACAGCCTCGCCCTGCTCCTCGTCAGCCTCGCTCCCTTCGCCGCCGGCCTCGCCGGCCCGGCCTACCTCCTCGGCGCCTTCCTCCTGGGCGTGGCGCTGACGCTCTTCGCTCTGCGGCTCGCCCGCGCGCGGGACCTCGTCTCCGCCCGGGGGCTGTTCCTGGCGTCCGTGCTCTACCTCCCGGCCCTCTCGTCCCTGCTGCTGGCGGCGCGGCTGTGACGTGGCGGGACCTTCCCGCGCTCAACGCCGTCCTGAACACGGCCTCGGCCGTGCTGCTCCTGGCCGGATGGCGGCTCATCCGCCACGGGCGGCGCCGCGCCCATCGCGTCGCCATGCTGGCCGCGCTCACGACCTCGACCCTCTTCCTCGTCTCGTACCTCGCCTACCACTCCAAGGTGGGCTCGGTGCGCTTCACCGGCGAGGGCACGATCCGCGCGGTCTACCTCTCGATCCTCCTCAGCCACACGGTCCTGGCCGCGGTGATCGTGCCGCTCGTCCTGGTGACGGTCGCCCCCGCCCTCCGCGGCCGCTACGAGGCGCACCGCTCCCTCGCACGATACACGCTGCCGCTGTGGCTCTGGGTCTCGGTGTCCGGGGTAGTCGTCTACTGGATGCTGTACAGGTTACACTAAAGAAGGATGCGCCATGCTTTCAGGCACTTGGCGCTAGCCCCCCTCGTAACCCCCTTGACGCTCAGTGCTTAACGTGGTACACCATGTATCAGCCTGTCTCATGGTGAGCCGGGCTAGATGCTAGCCCAGGCGCTAGCCCGGAGCGAACGGATGCCG
>JBGPQQ010000015.1:0-15934 GCA_041489115.1 Vicinamibacteria bacterium
CCCGAGGCGCCCCACGGGGGAACGCTGTACCGCGTGCTGTTCCTCTCCGCCTGCGTTCTCTTCCTCATGACCTTCGTCGTCAACACCGTCGCCGAGCTCGTGCGCCAGCGCCTCCGCGACAAGTACAAGGCGATCTGATGGCTTCCGGGACTGCGAGCGACGCGCCGCGCACGGCCGCCCCGCCCCGATCGAAGTGGACGCGAGGCGAGCACCTCATCTGGCTCACCGGTAGCGCCCTCGGGATCTGCCTGCTCATGATCCTCGGGCTCCTGCTCGTCATCCTCACCAACGGCCTCGGCATGTTCTGGCCGTCGCGCATCGAGCAGCTGACCCTGAAGGACGGGTCGGTGCTCGCGGGCGAGCCGGTCCAGCGCCAGGCGATCCCGAACCCCGGGCAGCCGGACCACCTGAAGAAGCACCGGGTCCAGCTCAAGGTCGGCAACCGCGACCTCTACGGCTTCGACTTCAAGTGGGTGGACGAGTCCGAGATCGCGAAGCGGGAGGAGGCCGCGGGCCTCTACCTCATCGAGCGGAGCGAGTACGGTCCCCTCATCGGCACGCCGGTGAAGGTGGTCGAGGGCGAGAAGGAGATCGCGACTGGGGCCGCGGCGGTCCGGGCGCGCCTGCCCGAGCTCGTGGCGAAGGCCGACCGCGACCGGGAGGCCGTAAAGGCGATCGAGAAGGACGAGATCGGGGGCGTGAACTACACCCTCGAGCGGATCCGGCTCGACCGCCGCAAGCTGGACTACCGCCTGAAGCAGGACCCGTCGCGGGACCAGTCGGCCGAGCGGCGGGCGCTCGAGAAGCGCGAGCAAGAGCAGAAGGCCCGCTACGCCGAGCTCGAGGAGAAGCTGGCGAAGCGGATGGAGGCCGCCACGGGGACGCGCGTCACCTTCCGCACCGTCGACGGACAAGAGAAGGAGCTGCGCGCGCTGGACGTTTACCGGGCCTACCCGGCGAACGAGCTCTCCTGGCCCGGCCGGGCCCGCGTCTATGGGAGCCGGCTCTGGAGCTTCCTGACCGACGAGCCGCGCGAGGCGAACACCGAGGGCGGCATCTTCCCGGCCATCTTCGGGACCGTGATGATGGTCTTTCTGATGAGCCTGGCCGTCGTCCCGCTCGGCGTGCTCGCCGCGCTCTACCTGCGCGAGTACGCGAGGCAGGGGCCGCTCGTGCGCACGGTCCGCATCGCCGTCAATAACCTGGCCGGCGTGCCCTCGATCGTGTTCGGCGTGTTCGGCCTCGGCTTCTTCGTCTACTTCGTGGGGGGCGGCATCGACCGGATCTTCTTCCCCGAGGCGCTGCCGACGCCGACCTACGGCACCGGCGGCATCCTGTGGGCGTCGCTGACGCTGGCCCTGCTCACGGTGCCGGTCGTGATCGTCGCGGCCGAGGAGGCGCTCGCCGCCGTCCCGCGCTCGATGCGCGAGGCGTCGCTCGCCATGGGCGCGACCAGGTTCCAGACGATCCTGCGGGTCGTGCTCCCGGCGGCGGCTCCGGGCATCCTGACCGGCCTCATCCTGGCGATGGCGCGGGCGGCGGGCGAGGTGGCCCCGCTCATGCTCACGGGGGTCGTGAAGCTCGCGCCTGAGCTGCCGCTCGACGGCTTCTTCCCGTTCTTCCACCTCGACCGCAAGTTCATGCACCTCGGCTTCCACATCTACGATGTCGGCTTCCAGAGCCCCAACGTGGAGGCGGCGAAGCCGATGGTGTACACGACCACGGTGTTCCTGCTGATCATCGTCGTCCTGATGAACATCACCGCGATCACGGTGCGGAACTACCTGCGCCAGAAGTACAAGACGTCCGCCTTCTGAGGACCGAGGCATGCTGATGGCCGACCAGGAGATGAAGACCACGGCCCCCGACACGGGCCTGCGCATCAGGACCGAGGTCAAGGTCCCGGAGGCGGCGGTGGCGGCCCGGGCCGGGGGCGAGCCCGACATCGTGTGCCGCAACGTGAACCTCTCCTACGGCGACAACCACGTCCTCCACGACGTCACGATGGACATGGAGGACCGGCGCGTCACCGCCCTCATCGGGCCCTCGGGCTGCGGGAAGTCGACGCTCCTCCGCTGCCTCAACCGGATGAACGACCTCATCGACAACGTGAAGGTCTGGGGCGAGATCAAGGTCAAGGGGCTCGACATCAACGCCCCGACCACCGACGTCATCGAGGTCCGCCGGCGGGTGGGGATGGTCTTCCAGAAGTCGAACCCCTTCCCGAAGTCGATCTACGAGAACGTGATCTACGGCCTGCGGATCGCGGGGATCAACGACAGGGCGACGCTCGACGAGGCCTGCGAGCACAGCCTCAGGGGCGCGGCCCTGTGGGACGAGGTCAAGGACCGGCTCGACGAGAGCGGACTCGGCCTCTCCGGCGGCCAGATGCAGCGGCTCTGCATCGCGCGCGCGATCGCGGTCGAGCCCGAGATCATCCTGATGGACGAGCCCTGCTCGGCCCTCGACCCGATCGCGACGCTCAAGATCGAGGAGCTCATCTACCAGCTCAAGGAGAGGTACACGATCGTCACCGTGACCCACAACCTCCAGCAGGCGGCGCGCGTCTCGGACAAGACGGCGTTCTTCTGGCTGGGGCGCCTCGTGGAGTTCGGGCCGACTGCGGAGATGTTCACGGCCCCGAAGGACAAGCTGACCGAGGACTACATCACGGGCCGGTTCGGGTGAGACCCAGGGTACGGATAAGGTAAGACCGGGAGAAGATCAGAAGGATGGAACGGCACCACTTCGAAGCCGAGCTGCAAGCGCTCCGCAACCAGCTCCTCACCATGGGGGCGCTGGTGGAGGACCGCGTGCACCGCGCGGTCCAGGCCCTCATCCACCGGCGGGAGGAGGAGGCGCAGTGGATCATCGCCACCGACAAGGAGATCAACGATCTCCAGATCGCCATAGACAACCGCTGCCTGAAGCTGCTCGCCACCCAGACTCCGCTAGCGGTAGACCTGCGGCTCATCACCTCGGCCATGAAGATCAACGCCGACCTCGAGCGGGTGGGGGACCAGGCGGTGAACATCGCGGAGAGCGTGCTGGTGCTGCTGCCCCAGCCGCCGCTCAAGCCGCTCATCGACATCCCGAGAATGGCCATCATCGCCGAGAAGATGGTCCGCGACGCGCTGGACGCCTTCGTGAAGAAGGACGCCGCGCTCGCCCGCGACGTGCTGCGGCGCGACGACGAGGTGGACGACCTCAAGGACCAGGTGTTCCGCGAGCTGCTCACCTACATGATGGCCGACCCCGGGACGATCCAACGCGCGCTGTCGCTGATCCTGATCAGCCGCCACCTCGAGCGGATCGCCGACCACGCCACCAACATCGCCGAGGACGTGATCTTCATCGCGGAGGCCAAGGACGTGCGGCACCACGCGGAGGGGGAGAAGACGTGAGGGCCGACCACGTCGAACGCATCGTTCGCCCAGCCCGGCGCGAGCCGTCGCCCCCGGCCGCCGCCGCGGACACGCGGCGCCGCGTCCTGCTGATCGAGGACGACAACGACATCGCGGAGGCGATCGTCTACCAGCTGGAGAAGGTGGGCCTCCAGGTGCGCGTCGCCCGCACCGGCGAGGAGGGCCTCGAGGCGATCCGCAAGGGCGTCGACCTCGTCCTGCTGGACCTCAACCTCCCGGGCATGGACGGGCTCGAGGTCTGCCGCATGATCCGTCGCCAGCCGACGACCGCCCACGTGCCGATCATCATCGTCTCCGCCCGGGCCGACGAGGTGGACCGCGTGCTCGGCCTCGAGATGGGCGCCGACGATTACGTGGTGAAGCCGTTCAGCCTGAAAGAGCTGGCGGCGCGGGCCAAGGTGGCACTCCGCCGCGCGAGTGGCACCGGCGAGGCCCCGCAGGGCTACCGCGACGAGAACTGGGAGATTGAGTTCGACGCCTACGTCGTCCGCTACAAGGGCCAGGAGATCCGGCTCACCCACAAGGAGTTCGAGCTGTTCCGGTACATGGTCGAGCGCCCGGGGCGGGTGCTCACCCGCGAGCGGCTCCTCGAGCGCGTCTGGGGCTGGGAGTCGGACATCGAGGCGCGCAGCATCGACGCGCACATCCGCCGGCTCCGGATGAAGCTGGGCCCGGCGCGAAACCACGTCGAGACCGTGGTCGGCCTCGGCTACCGCTTCGTCAAGTAGGACAGGGCGCGACCCTCCGCCACCGGCCGGTCGGAGCCCACGAGGAGACGGCCACGGAGGCCTGGCTTCCGGAGGGAGAGGTGACGGTCGGCCTGACCGCCGGCGCCTCGACCCCGAACAACGTGGTGGGCGACGTCGTGGAGCGGATTCTGGCGTTGCGGGGGCAGACTACGAACGAGCTGACGGCGGCCCCGTAATCCAGCATCCCGGGGACTGGCCAGCGCGAGGCTCCGTCGTCCAGCATCCCGGGGACTGGCCTGCATCAAGCCACCTGGGTTGCCTACAGCTCGCCGGTCAGCACCCGCCGCAGCGTCTCGCGGTCGATGTTCGCTCCCGACAGCACGATGCCGACCATCCGGCCGGCGAGGGTCTCTCGCAGCTTGAGGAGGCCGGCGAGGCCCGCCGCCCCCGCCCCCTCGACGAGCGTGTGCGTGGTCGAGAGGACGAGGCGCACGGCGGCCGCGATCTCGGCGTCGGTCGCGGTCACGAACCCCGCGAGCCCCTCGCGCAGCGCCCCGAAGGTGAACGGGTACGTGTTGCGCGTGGCGAGGCCGTCGGCGAACGTGTCGGCGGACGGCTTCGAGACGGGCCGCCCCAGGTGCCAAGCGTCGTGGATCGCGGCGGCGCCCGCGGCCTGCACGGCGTAGACGGGCAGGCCGGGCTTCCGGGCGCGGGCGACGGTGAGGCCGCCCACCGCCTGCGAGCCCCCACCCACGGAGAAGACGAGCGCCTCGATCCCGGGCTCCTCCTCGAGCATCTCCAGGGTGAGCGTCCCGGCGCCCGCGACGACGGTCGCGTCGTTCGTCGAGTGGACGAGGTGAAGCCCCTCCTCCCGCACGAGCCGCTCCGCCGCCGCCACCGACTCGTCGTAGTCGCGCCCCTCCTCGACGAGCCGCGCGCCGAGCCCGCGCACCGCCGCGTTCTTCTCGGGGTTGTTGCCGAGGGGGACGCAGACCGTCACCGGCACGCCGAGGCGGCGTCCCGCCCACGCGAGCCCCAGGCCGTGGTTGCCGCGCGTGGCGGCGACGACACCCCGCCCCCGCGTCCCGGCGGGGAGAGCGGTGAGCGCCGACAAGCCGTTCCGGACCTTGAAGGCCCCGGTGGGCTGGAAGTTCTCGTGCTTGACGACGACCCGGATGGCGTTTCCGACCGCCGCGTCGAGCTCCGCGTAGGAACGCAGGGGCGTCGGGGGCAGGTGGGGCCGGAGCCGCTCGCGGGCTCTCTCCACGTCGGCGGGGGCGATCGGCCATGCGCTCATCGCATCTCCTTCGGTGCCAGGGCGTTACCCGGCAGCACGGAGCCTGATGGTATAGTGCCTCGAATCCGGAGGGTTCATGCTGCTGGACGGGAAGCGCGGCCTCGTTCTGGGGATCGCGAACAAGCGCTCGATCGCCTGGGGCATCGCCCAGGCGGCGCACCGCGAGGGTGCGCGGCTGGCCGTGACCTACCAGGGCGAGCGGCTCGAGGAGAGCGTGCGGGAGCTCGCGCAGCAGCTGCGCGACCCCCTTGTCTTGCCCTGCGACGTCACGAAGGACGACGACCTCGAGGCGCTCGCCGCCTCCGTGAAGGGCGGGCTGGGCGGGCTCGACTTCGTCGTCCACGCGGTGGCCTTCGCGCTGCGCGAGGAGCTCGACGGCGAGTTCGTGAACACCTCGCGCGAGGGCTACCGCGTCGCCCAGGACATCTCCTCCTACTCGCTCACCGCGCTCGCTCGGGAGACCGCGCCGCTCATGGAGGGCGGCGGCAGCATCGTGACCCTGAGCTACCTCGGCGGGGAGCGCGTGGTGCCGCACTACAACGTCATGGGCGTGGCCAAGGCCGCCCTCGAGATGTCGGTGCGCTACCTCGCCTCCGACCTCGGCCCGAAGGGCATCCGGGTGAACGCAATCTCGGCGGGGCCGATCAAGACGCTCGCCGCGAGCGGCGTCCACGGCCTCTCGAAGATGCTCGTGTACCACCGCACGCACGCCCCGCTCCGCAAGAACACCGAGCAGGACGAGGTGGGCGACGCCGCGCTCTTCCTCGTGTCCCACCTGTCCCGGGGGATCACCGGGGAGGTCATCCACGTGGACGGCGGCTTCCACGTGATGGGCATGGCGGCGCTCTAGGAAGGGCTCCGTCCGCTCTCCGGAAGGCACCTTGTCGCGGTCGCTTCCGCCGCTCGTCCTCGCCGTCCTCGCCCTCGCGGGCGTTTCCGCCCGGGCCCAGGCTCCGTCGTCTCCGGCGGGGGCCCCGCCGCCCGTGGCGAAGCCGGGTCCGGGCGAGGAGCCGCCGGTCGAGGCGGGCGACGTCCGCGTCAAGGCCGAGTCCGTTGAACAGGTCGCGAAGGGGCGTATCGAGGCGCGCGGCACCGTGGACCTGCGCGTCTCGGGTATGCGGATCCAAGCCGACAAGGCGGACGTCTTCGAGGACGCCCAGCCCGACGGGACGGTGAAGCGGCGCATCGTGGCGGAGGGCAACGTGGTCTTCATCCGCGGCGAGGAGCGGCTCGCCGGGGACCGGGTCGAGATGGACGACACCGGGCGCGGCTTCATCGAGAACGCCGTGGGCTACGTCGAGCCCGGCGTCTTCGTCGAGGGCCGGCGCGTCGAGCGGGTGGACGACCGGACCTACAGGGTCGAGGGGGGAAAGTTCACGTCCTGCGCGCAGCCCAATCCGCGCTGGGGGTTCACCGCGTCGAGCGCCCGCATCGAGGTGGACGACAAGGTGGTGGCGAAGAACGCCCTCCTCAAGGTCAAGGGCGTCCCCGTCTTCTACGTGCCCTACCTCTACTACCCGATCCGGAAGGACGGCCGCTCCACCGGCTTCCTCTTCCCGCACTTCGGCTACTCGTCCTACCGCGGCTTCAACACGGGTACCGGCTTCTTCTGGGCCATGGGACGCAGCTTCGACCAGACCCTCTACGCGGACTATTACTCCAAGCTCGGCTACGGCTTCGGCCACGAGCTGCGCTACCTGGCGGGGACGCCCTCGCGCGGCACCTTCCGCACCTACCTGTTCCGGGTCGAGGAGAAGGATCTCGTCACCGACCCCGCGACCGGGCAGATCGTCAGCGGCCGCCCCTCCGCCCTGGACTACGACATCGACTGGAATGCCCTGCAGATGCTGCCCGGAAAGGTCCGGGCCACGGTCAACGTGCGCAAGTACAGCAACCTGCTGTTCCGGCAGCGCTTCCAGGACAGCTTCAACCTCGCCACGAGCCGCACCGAGCGCTGGTCGGGCGCGCTCGAGAAGGACCTCAAGCTCGCCGTGCTGAGCGCGTACGCGGACACCACGAGCACCTACTTCGGCACCGACTACCAGCACGTCAGCGGGCGGCTTCCCGGCTTGTCCCTCCGCCGCTTTCCGCGCCAGGTCGGCCTCGGCGGGATCGTGGTCGGGCTCGAGGCGACCGCCGACCGCCTCCGCTACGGCAACCAGGATCGGGTGGACACATGGTCCCGCTACGACCTCGCCCCGACGGTCTCGCGGCCCTTCACCCTCAGCTTCCTCGATCTCAACCCCTCGGTCGGCTACCGCTACACGCACTACGGCGCGAGCTACGGGCTGGACGAGGAAGGGAATAACGCGGTCGTGGGGCCGCCTTTGGACCGGTCGTTCTTCGAGGCGCAGGTGGAGATGCGGGGGCCGAACTTCTCCCGCGTCTTCGACACCCCCGGTTTCGGCTACTCCGAGCGCTTCAAGCACACGATCGGGCCCGAGGTCTCCTGGACCTACAGGACCCGAGTCAACGACTTCAACTCGATCCCGAAGGGGGTCAACGGTGACGACTACGAGCTCGGCACCAACCAGATTTCTTACTCTCTGGTGCAGCGCTTCTACGCGAAGCGCCGCGGGCCAACCGGAAAGTCGGTCCCCTACGAGTTCTTCAACTGGCGGTTGATGCAGACCTACTACGTGCAGATCGCGGACGGGCAGGGCAACTACGATCCCAACTACTCGTCCAGCTCCTTCGGGCCCGGCTTCAAGCCCGAGCACCTCTCGCCGCTCATGTCGCGCCTGCGCCTGCGGCCCTCCCCGGCCTACTCCCTCGACTTCAACGCCGAGTACGACGTGAACTTCAAGCAGGTCCTTCGCACGAACATCTCCGGCAACGTCGGCACGCCCCGCCTGACGCTCAACGCGGGATGGTCGCGCTCGGTGCGCCTCGCCGAGGACCCCGCCCAGCGCACCGTGGGGGCCCACTCCCTGCGCGGCAGCGCGGCGATCGACCTCGTGCCGAAGCGCCTCACCGTCGAAGGCTCGGCCGACTACGACCTCGTCAACGACCTCCTCTGGCAGATGCGGGGCCAGGTCCGCTACTCGGTGCAGTGCTGCGGCTTCTCGGTCGAGCACATCCGCTACAAGTGGAACGGGCGCGACGAGGTGCAGTGGCGCTTCAACCTCGAGCTCGCCAACGTGGGCTCGATGGGCAACTTCATGGGGGCGGGCTCGACGGGCCGCCAGGGGCTCGGGGGCTACCGGTGAGGCTCCTCGTCACGGGCGCCGGCGGCTTCGTGGGCGGGCACCTCGTGGACTTCCTGCACGGGGAGGAGCCGGGGGTCGAGATCTTCGGGGTCGTCCTGCCCCAGGGCGGGGTGTCGTGGCACGCGGCCGCGGGGGCCCGCATCCTGGAGGCCGACCTCAACGACCCTACGGCGGCCGCGGCCGTGGTCGAGGAGGTGCGGCCCGACCGGAACATCCACCTCGCCGGCCAGTCGAGCGAGCACCTGTCCGGGCTCGACCCCGCCGGCACGATGCGGACGAACGTGCTCGGCATCGTCCACCTCCTCGACGCGGTGCGGAGCCGCGGCCTGCGCCCTCCGGTGCTCGTGGTGGGCAGCGCCGAGGAGTACGGCCCGGTCGGGCCGGAGGAGATGCCGATCCGCGAGGAGGCGCCGCTGCGGCCCGCCTCGCCCTACGCGGTGAGCAAGGTCGCGCAGGGGGCGCTTGCGCTCCTCTACGGGCCGGCGGGCGGCATGAGGGTCGTCCTGACCCGCACGTTCCACCACACGGGGCCGGGGCGGGGCGAGGCTTTCGCGGAGAGCTCGTTCGCCCGCCAGATCGCCGAGATCGAGGCGGGGCTGCGGCCCCCCGTGCTGAAGGTGGGGAATCTCGAGGCGGTGCGCGACTTCGCGGACGTGCGGGACGTGGTGCGCGCCTACTGGATGCTGCTGGAGAAGGGCGCCGCCGGCGCCGCCTACAACGTCTGCGGCGGGAAGGGCCGCCGCATCCGGGACCTGCTCGATCTCCTCCTCGCGGAATCGAGCGTGCACGTCGAGGTGCGCGTGGACCCCGACCGGCTGCGCCCCTCCGACGTGCCCGCGCAGGTCGGCGATTCCACGCGCCTGCGCGCGGCGACGGGGTGGGAGCCGCGGTTCCCCCACGAGCGCACGGTCCTCTTCCTTGTCGACGACTGGTGGGTTCGCTGCTGGGGGTGGGCTCCGCCGGCGCCGTGAGGGTCCTGCTCACCGGGGCGACCGGGTTCCTCGGGCGGCCGGTGGCCCGGCACCTCGTGCGGCGCGGCCACGCGCTGCGCGTCCTCGCCCGGCCCACGAGCCGGCTCGAGGGGCTGCCCGAGGGGGTCGACGTCGCGACCGGGGACGTGACCGACGCGGGCTCGCTGGCGCGGGCCGCCGAGGGCTGCATCGCGGTCGTCCACGTGGCCGCGCTCGTGAAGATGTGGGTCCCGGACCCGAAGCACTTCGAGGCGGTGAACGTGGGCGGGCTGCGAAACGCGCTCGCCGCGGCCCGCGCGGCGGGCGCCCGGCTCGTCTACACGTCGTCCTTCATCGCCCTCGGCCCCTCGGGGCCCGGAGCGCTCGACGCCGCGCGACCCCACCCCGGGCCGCCCTTCCGCAACGCCTACGAGCGCACGAAGGCCCGCGCCGACGCGCTGGCCCGGGAGGCCGCGGCCGGGGGCCAGGACGTCGTCACCCTCTACCCCGGCGTCATCTACGGCCCCGGCGACATGACCGAGGGCAACATCGTCGCCCGCATGATCGCCGACCACCTGAACGGCCGCCTGCCCGCGCTCGTCGGCCCCGCCGACCGCCGGTGGTCCTACGCCTTCGTCGAGGACGTGGCGGAGGGCCACGCCCTCGCCCTCGAGAAGGGCCGCCCCGGCGACCGCTTCGTGCTCGGCGGCGAGAACGCGACCCTCGCGCGCGTCTTCGACCTGGTGCGGGAGATCACCGGCGCCCCGCCGCCGCGCCTGCGGATCCCCTACGCCGTCGCCTCCGCCCTCGGGCGGGCGCAGTGGCTGTGGGCCGAGCTGACCGGCCAGCCGCCGCAGCTCACCCACGGCGAAGTCGGCGTCTTCCGCGAGGAGTGGGCCTGCGACAGCGCCCGGGCCGGGCGCGAGATCGGCTACGAGTGGCGGCCGCTCGCCGAGGGGCTGCGCGAGACGGTGCGCTGGCTGCGCGACACGGGCCGGAGCGCCGCGTGAGCCTCGCCCGGGGCGAGCTCGCCCGGAGGGTCGTCCACGTCGGCTGCGTCGCCTTCGCGCTGCTGCTGCGTTGGTTGACGTGGTGGCCGGCCGCGCTCCTGGCGCTCGGGGCCTTCCTCTTCAACTGGCAGGTGCTTCCCCGGGTCGGCGGGAAGGGGATGTGGCGCGGCGCGGACGTCGCGCGAGGCTACCCCGTCGGGATCCTCGCCTATCCCCTCGCGGTGCTCGGGCTCATCCTGCTCTTCCGCGACCGCCTGTGGATGGCGGCGGCGGGCTGGGGCATCCTCGCCGTGGGCGACGGGATGGCCTCGCTCGTGGGCCAGGCGGCGGGCGGCCCCCGCCTCCCCTGGAACGCGCGCAAGGGCTGGGTCGGCGTCGCCGCGTTCGTCGTCTGTGGCACGGCGGCCGCGGCGTTTCTCTCGGCCTTTGTCGCGCGGCTCTCCCTCGCCCCCGCCGCCCCGCACTGGCCGCGCACCGTGGGCATCGCCTTCGCTCTCGCCCTCGCCTGCGCGCTCGTCGAGTCGCTCCCCACCACCCTCGACGACAACGTGACGGTGCCCCTCGCGGTGGCGCTCGTCCTGCCCCTCTTCGCCGCGGCGGAGCCTGAGCTCCTCCTCGCCGACCCGCTCTTCGCGACGCGCGCCCTCGTGGGCCTCGCGGTGAACGCGGCGATCGCCGTGCCCGCCTTCCTCGCGCGGTCGATCGACGTCCCGGGCGCCGTCTCGGCGGTCGTCGTCGGAACGGCGATCACCGCCTCTCTCGGCCTGCCCGGCCTCGCGCTCATGATCGCGTTCTTCGTCCTCGGCACCGCGGCCACGAAGCTCGGCTACCGCACCAAGGCCGCGCGCGGGATCGCGCAGGAGAAGGGCGGGGCCCGCGGCTGGCGGCACGCGTGGGCGAACGGCGCCGTCCCCGCCTTCCTGGCGGTGCTCGCGGGGATGGCGCCGCCGGGCCTCCGCGACCTGCTCGCCCTCGCCTACGCGGCCGCGGTCGCGACCGCGGCCGCCGACACCTGCTCGTCCGAAGTGGGCAAGGCCTGGGGCCGCCGCACCTTCCTCATCACGTCGCTCCGGCCCGTGCCGCCGGGCACGGAGGGGGCGGTGAGCCTCGAGGGAACGCTCGGCGGCTTCCTCGGCGCGCTCGCCGTGGGCGCGACCGGCGTCCTCGTCTCTCTCTTCGACTGGCCCGCCGCCCTCCTCGTGGCGGTCGCCGGCCTCCTCGGCAGCCTCGCCGAGAGCGTCCTCGGCACGGTCGCCGAGCGGCGCGGCTGGATGGACAACAACCTGCTGAACGCGGCGAACACCGCGATCGGCGCCCTCGTCGTCACCCTGATCGTCCGACTGCTATGAAGAGGCTCAAGACCTACGTCGACTTCGCGCGGCCCTTCACGCTGCTGCCCCCCGCCCTCGGGGTGGTGAGCGGCGCCGTCACGGCGTGGGGCGCCCACGGCACGCGGGAGACGATCACGCTCGCCACTTTCCTGCCCGTCCTCTGGGGCGCGCTGATGGCGGCGGTGCTGAACTGCGCGAGCAACGCCATCAACCAGATCTACGACCTCGACATCGACCGCGTGAACAAGCCGAAGCGGCCGCTGCCCTCGGGCGCGCTCACGATGGGCGGGGCGTGGGGGTTCACCCTGGCGAGCTTCGCCGTCGCCTGGGTCCTCGCGTGGCTGGCGGTGCCGCCGGGCCTCGAGGGGCACCGCGAGTGCTTCTGGATCGTGCTCTTCACGAGCGTCCTCGTGTGGGCCTACTCGGCGCCGCCCTTCCGCACCAAGGCTCACGGCATCCTGGCGAACGTCACGATCGCCATCCCACGCGGGCTGCTCCTGAAGGTGGCGGGCTGGTCCACGGTGAAGACCATCCTGGGCCCCGAGCCCTGGTTCATCGGGACGATCTTCGGCCTCTTCCTCCTCGGGGCCTCGACCACCAAGGACTTCGCCGACATCGAGGGCGACCGCGCCGGCGGCTGCGAGACGCTGCCCATCCTCCACGGGGTGAAGAAGGCGGCGTGGATGATCGCGCCCTTCTTCGTGCTGCCCTTCCTGCTCATCCCGATCGGCGTACGGGCGGGGGTCCTGAGCGGCAACCCGGTCCTGCTCGACGTGCTGGCGGCGGCGCTCGTCCTCTACGGGACCTACACCGTGTACCTGCTCGTGCGGAAGCCGGAGGAGCTGGCGTTCACGGAGAACCACCCCTCGTGGACGCACATGTACCTGATGATGATGCTGGCGCAGGTCGGCTTCGCGCTCGCCTACGTACTCTGAGCCGTTCCGGGGGGCGCTGCTCCTGGCTGAGGAGCCAGGACGTCGCAGCCCCCAGGCCCCGGCGGCGAATTGGCCGCATCGTGCCAGACCCCGCCCGAGCCGACGACGCGCCCGGCGCTCGCGCGGGGCCCCCGGCAGCGATGCGGCCCACATCGCCGTGGTCGTTGCGTTTCATGCTGGCCGGGGCGGCGCAGCCGGTCGTCGACTGCTACGTCTTCTCGTCCTCGCCGCCGCCGAAGATCTCGCGCAGCGTCCCCTCGTCGAGGGGGACGGTGTCCGCGGCGCTGATCTCGGCCGCCGCAGCCTGCGCCTCGTCGGCGCCGATCAGGTCTTCCGCCATCCGGCCCGCCGCGGCGCCGCCCGCGCGGTGCTGGCCGACGACCACTCGCGAGGCGCGCGCGACGCGTCCGTGGAGGCGGTAGCCCCGCAGCATCTCCCGCACCACGACGTGGTCGTGCTCGGGGTCCTCGACGGCCTGCGTGCCCACGGCCTCGCTGACGGCGGGGTCGTAGGGCAGGCCGAGGACGGGGATCCGCTCGAGGCCCTCCCGCTGCAGGGTCTGCAGGAGCTGGGTGCGGACGAGGATGAGGCCTTCGATGAGGGGGTTCCCCGCGTAGGTCTGCTCCGCCGCCTCGAGCGCGCGGTCGAGGTTGTCGAGGATCTCGATGAACTTGAGGAGGAGCTTCTCGTGGCGCCTCTCGAACTGGCGCTCCACGTCGCGGGTGACGCGCTCGCGGAAGCCCTCGTTCTCGATCTTGACCTGGCGGTAGGCGGCGAGGACCTCGGTCAGCCGGTCCTCGGCGAGCCGCGCCCGGCGCTCGAAGTGCTCCAAGGCGCCCGCCTCGGGGGGGGCCTCAAGGACGGGCTCGACCGCCGCCTCCGTCTCCGTCTCGTCGTTGCTCCGCGGCCCGTCGGGGTCGTCGACGGGATCCTGGTTCAAGGTGCCCCCCGGCCAAATCAGTCGATTATAGCCCCCGGCCGGAGAGCGGGCCAGCGAGCAGGATCACGACGTCGACCACGTTGGTACCGGTGGCCCCGGTCACGACTAGGTCGCCCAGCGGGCCCAGGTAGTTGCGGGTGTCGCTCGCCGCCAGGAAGGCGGCCGCGGGGGCGAGGCCGAGGGAGGCGGCGCGGGCCACCGAGGTGTCGTCGGCGATCCCTCCGGCGGCGTCGCTCGCCCCGTCGATGCCGTCGGTGGCGAGGCTGGCCACGACCGCCGGGACGGGGAAGCCGGCGAGGCACTGGGCCGCCGCGACCGCCAGTTCCTGGTTGCGGCCCCCCTGGCCGTCGCCGCGGACCGTGACCGTCGTCTCGCCGCCGGCGAGGAGGCAAAGCGGCGGCGCGGCCGGCCGGGACGACTCCACGCACTCGCGCAGCACGGCCACGAGCACGCGCGCGGCCTCCCGCGCCTCGCCCTCGAGGCGCGTGGTCAGGACGAGCGGGCGCAGCCCCTGGCGCCTCGCCTCGCGCGCCGCGGCCTCGACGCTCAGGCGGTTGCTCCCGACGATCCGCGTGGCCGCCCGGCGCAAGGCCTCGTCCCCCGGCTTCGGCGTCTCGGGCCGCTCGCCGCGCGCGCCGCCCTCGAGGCGCTCCCGCACGGGCGCAGGGACGTCGGCGAGGATCTCCCGGCGCCGCAGGACGTCGAGCGCGTCGGCGAACGTGGTGGGATCGGGTACGGTCGGGCCGGAGGCGATCGTGGACAGGTCATCCCCGACCACGTCGGAGAGCACGAGCGTCACCACCCTCGCCGGGGCCGCCGCCCGCGCGAGGCCGCCGCCCTTGAGCCGCGACAGGTGCTTGCGCACGGCGTTCGTCTCGTGGATCGTCGCCCCCGCGCGAAGGAGCAGCGCGGTCGTGCGCGCCTTGTCCTCGAGGGTGACGCCTTCCGCGGGCGCGGGCAGCAGGGCGGAGGCCCCGCCCGAGAGGAGCACGAGCAGGAGGTCGTTCCGGCCGAGGGCGTGCGCGAGCGACTCGACCTCGGCGGCGGCGGCGAGGCCGCGGGCGTCCGGCACCGGGTGGCTGGCCGTGAAGAGCCGCACCTTCCGGAGCGGGCCCGTGGCCGCGGTCGAAACGGCGATCCCCTCGGCGAGCCGGTCGCCGAGGACCTCCTCGGCCGCGCGCGCCATCGGCACCGCGGCCTTGCCGACCGCGACGAGCGCCACGCGGCCACGGCCGAGGCGGTGACGCAGCCCGGCCGCCTCGAGGGCGCCCGCGCGGACCCTCAGCTGGCGGCGGACCAGACGGTGGGGGTCGGCGGCGAGGAGGGCCTCACGGAGGATGGGCTGCGCGGCGGCGCGGAGCCGGGCGCGGCTCCAGCGGGCGGTCAATGCCGCTGCCGCGGGTCGAGGGCGCTGAGGCGGCTGAGGGCGTCGAAGCTCTGGAGGACGGTCTCGGCGAGCTCGGGGAAGTGCTCGAGGCAGCACAGCTCGTCGAGACGGGTGATGAACGCGCGGCAGGCGCGGTCGGCCACCTCCTGGTTGCTCTCGTCGAGGATGCCCGAGGCCTGCAGGTACTCGATGTGCCGGAGGAACTCCTCGCGGTAGAAGTTCGAGAGGGCCGCCCGTTTCGCAACGTCCATCCCAGTGCCTCCGCGGTCCACGCTGTTTACGTTTTTTCACGTTAGTCCAGCCCCCCGGGGCTGTCAAGAAGCCGGACGGCTCAGACACCCGGCGGGTCGTAGCTGAGGTCATCGGATTCGCGGCGGGTGCCGCGCGCCCCCCGTCCCCCGGGACAACGACCGACACGAGCCGATGAGTCCCGGGGGAGGGGGGCTCTCCGCGGCAGCCCGCCGCTATCGCTGGCCATCGGCTGTGATCGTGGCCGTGGCGCGCGGTCACAGCCTCCGGCGATGCGGCGCGTTCTTGGGCGCGCGTGGCACGCGGGTGCGAGCGGGGCCGAGCGAAGGGCGTGGGTGGCCGACTGTGCCCGCGCAGGGCGCCACCTCGACGGCCGGCGCCGATCGCATTGCCGTGGTCATCGGATTCGCGGCGGGTGCCGCGCGCCCCCCATCCCCCGGGACAACGACCGACACGAGCCGATGAGTCCCGGGGGAGGGGGGCTCTCCGCGGCAGCCCGCCGCTACCTGCGG